>NZ_JAMQOL010000058.1:0-120023 GCF_023717965.1 Paractinoplanes hotanensis
GGCTCTCACCGTTTCTGTTCGGCGCCGGCGCCGAAGAGTTGGTAGCCACGCCGATGCCCTTCGGGTGCCAGTCGGTTGGCCACGCCCATGCCGTTTCGGTTACGCCGCCGTGACGGTCCGTGTTGGTGATCGTTAGGCCCTCCAGAGAGCGCAGAAGGGGGATCCGCCGTGCCGACGACCGTTCACGACGTGGCGATCCTGGCCGACTTCCGCTTCGCCGGGCCTGACGTGGCGGCCGAGGTGCGGGCCCAGGCCGACGCGGCGCTGAGCACCGTGCTGGTGCACGTGCCCCTGCCGGGCGACGACCGGCCGCTGCCGTTCGGGTCGCCGGTGCGCGACCTCATCCGCGACGGCCTGGCCGACCTGGCCCGCGACGATCAGCCGGTGGAGGCGCGCCTGCTGGTGATCCGGGGGCGCCGGCCGATCGTGGAGGACCTTCCCGACGTACGGGCCCAGCGCACCGTCGCCGTCGACGATCCCGGGCCGAGGGCCGGTCGGTCGCACCTGCGCTGGCTGGCCGGTTACGGGATCCGGCCGCGGATCAGCGCACCCGCCCGGCCACGGGGCGCCGGGCCGGTGGCGACCGTCCCGACCCGGCGCATGCTGCTGGTCGGCGAGGACGAGGACGCGCTCATCCGGCTGACCGCGATCGCGCGGCGGCTGCCGCCCGCGGTGGCCCCGGTGATCGTGACCCAGTCGTCCGGCGCCGTGGACGGGTTCCTCACCGAGCACATCCCGTCCCGCGCGGTCCGTCGCGACCGTCTGGCCCATCTGATCGACCTGCACCGGCCCGAGGTTGTGGTGGTCGACGGCTGGTGGCGCGACCGGCCCGTGGTTCCGGGCGTCATCTGGGTCAAGGTGGGGCGCGAGGGGACGGAGGGGTTCGACCACGTGCTGGTGCCGGGCGAGCTGGCCGACGGGGCCGAACCGATAACACTGCTGGACGCGGGTGATCTGCTGGACACCGCGGCCGCCCGCGCGGAGCTGGGGCTGGACGACCGCCCGGCGGCACTGGTGCGGCTGGACGCGTTGGTGGGGCCGGTCGCCGAGCGCGGCTTCCAGGTTGTCCGGCGCGACCGGGCCGGCCGTCACCTGCGGGCGTTCGACCTGGTGGTCGGTCCGGCCGACTACCACGGCTTCCACGAACAGCTGCGCTTCGGCATCCCCAGCGTCTTCGTGCCCGACCCGCGGGACCCCGGAGCCGCCCGGGCCCGGTACGCGGAGGCGGCCGGGGTGGGGTTGTCCGTGGGTGAGCTCGACGCGGCGATGCGGCCCGAGGTGCGGGACGCCCTGCGCCGGCGCTGCGAGGAGTTGACGTTCGCCAACGGCGCGACCGGGGCGGCGACCTGGCTGAGCGGGCTGGCCGCCCGCCGGGAACGGATCGGAGGCTGAGGTGCACGAGACCGCGGTGCAAGTGCCGTCGGCGCGGGAGCCGATCGACGCGATGCAGAGGGCGCGCTGGGAGTTGCGCGCCATGGCCGGGCGGCTGAGGACGATGGAGGCCACGCTCGTCGACGAACGCCGCCGCAGCGAGAAGCTGCGGCGCGAGCGGGACCGGCTGCGGGACGGCCGGTCGCTGCTGCAGCGGTGGTTCCCGGCCTGGTCCCGTACGAAATCGCCCGCTCCCGCCGTGGAAGGCGCGCCCGCCTGCCTCTATGTGGTGATCGGGCTCGAGTTCGAGCCGCTGCGCGAGTTCGTGCAGACGCTGCGGCAGCGCGTGCGGATCGAGCCCGGCCACCGTCCGGTGGTGCTGACCGACTGTTCGTCCTTCGCCCTGCTGCGCGACTTCGGTGTGCTGCTGGAATACCTGCCCGACCGGGAGACCTGGGAGCGGCACCGTCCCGACCGGTCGTGGGAGGACGTGCTCTCGGAGCGGTTGTCCCGGCTCTACCGCGACCACGGAACAGTCCGCACCGTCTTTGTGAACCGGGCTCATCCGCCGACGTTGTCGGAGCTGCTGCGCTAGAGCCGGGTCTGTAACTTTTGTCCGGTCGCGGTCGTTGGGCGAGCGTGACGGTATCGAGCCCGATGATCTCCGTAGTGGCGCCCATCTTCAACGAGGGCGCCGGCGTGGACCGCTTCGTGGACCGGCTCGCCGAGGTGCTGACCGCCGCCGGGCTGACCTACGAGCTCGTGCTGGTCGACGACGGCTCGACCGACGACTCGTGGGACCGGGTGGCCGCGCGGGCGCTGCTCGACGAGCACGTGCGCGGTCTCAAGCTGTCGCGCAACTTCGGCAAGGAGTCGGCTGTGCTGGCCGGGCTCGAGCACGCCGGGGGCGACGCCGTGGTGGTCATCGACTCCGACCTGCAGCACCCGCCGGACGCCATTCCCGAGATGGTGCGGCGCTGGCGGGAGGGCGCCCACGTGGTCGAGGCGGTCAAACGCAACCGCACCGGTCAGGGCCTGGTCGGCCGGCTCGGCGGGCGCGCGTTCAACAAGGCGTTCACCGGACTGACCCGGGTCGACCTGATCGACGCGACCGACTTCCGGCTGCTCGGCCGCCCGGCCCTCGAGGCCCTGCTGCGCCTGCCCGAGCACTCCTCGTTCTTCCGCGGCACCAGCAGCTGGATCGGCTTCCGGCGCAGCACCATCGAGGTCGACATCGACCAGCGCGCGGGCGGCCGCTCCCGCTGGACGTTCGGCTCGCTGTTCCGGCTCGCGGTCAACGGGCTCACCTCGTTCACCTCGGCGCCGCTGCACCTGGTCACCATGGTCGGGCTGGCGTTCGCCGCGTTCGCCGTCCTGCTGGGCGCGCAGACGCTGATCCGCTGGCTCGGCGGCGGATCGGTGGCCGGCTTCCCCACGGTGATCCTGCTGCTGCTGGTGATGGGCACGTTCCTGCTGCTCGGGCTCGGGGTGATCGGTGAGTACCTGGCGCGCATCCACGAGGAGGTCCGCGGCCGCCCGCGGTACCTCGTGCAGGAGCGGTCGGATCAGATCGCGTCGCTCCCGGAGCAGTGGGTGCGGGCCGAGCGTGCCGAGCGGTGAAAGACTTCTGCGGTACGCCGTGAGTGGCGCCGCCAGTGCCGTGACCCACGTCGGCGTCGGCCTCCTGCTGGCTCAGGGGCTCGCCGTGCGGCCGATCGTGGCGTCGTCGACCGGTTTCGTGGCCAGCGTCCTGGTCTCGTACGGCTTGCAACGCGCCTGGGTCTTCCGGTCCCCGACCGGCCACCTGACCGCGGGCGGACGCTTCCTGGCCGTCACCGCCGTCGCCTTCACCCTCAACGCCGCGATCCTCGGACTGGTGGCCGGGCCGTACCTGATCGTCCAGGGGATCGCGCTGGTGGCCGTCCCGGTCGTCAACTTCGCGCTCAACTCGCGCTGGACCTTCCGCGTCACCTGAGGTGTCATGGTCGGGTGACAGAGCTCACGGTCCAGGACACCAACGGCATCCTCCGGCAGCCCTGGGTCCGGCCCGACCGCACCAGCCGTGGCCTCGGCTGGGAGCAGCTCTATGTCTCGACCCAGAGCGAGCAGCCGTACCAGGCCAGCTTCGGCGGCGCTCCCAGCCACCTGGTGATCCTGCACCTCAACGGCCCGGTCACGGTGCGCCGCGGCCACCTCGGCCTGACCAGCACACGCACGGTCCCGCCGGGCGGGCTCTTCGTTCACCCGGCCGGCAAGGACCTCACCGTCGAGCTCGCCGGCGACCTCGACACGGTGCACGCCTACCTCAGCGATGAGCTGCTGCGGGCGGCGCACGACGGTGAGCCGGTGGAACTGGCCGAGGAGCTGGGCAGTGTCGACCCGCTCGTGGAACAGCTGCTGCTCAACCTCGACGAGGCGGTGCGCCGCTGGGAACCGTCGGCTCGCACCTATGTGGACCTCCTCGGGCAGGCGCTCGCCGCGCAACTCGTCCGGCGGCACAGTGTGCGGGCCCGGGTCGCGTCCCCGCGCCCCGGTGGGGTGCGGGCCGGGCTCACCGATCGGCAGTTCCACGCCGTACGGGAAATGGTCGAGGAACACCTGGCCGAGGCGCTGCCGCTGCGGGAGCTGGCCGGGGCGGCCGGGTTGAGCGTGAGCCAGTTCGCGCGGCAGTTCAAGGCGCGCACCGGGCTGTCGCCGCACCAGTTCCTGATCCAGCGCCGGGTCGACGCCGCGAGCCTGCTGCTGCGCTGCACCCGCCTGCCGATCGCCGAGGTCGCGCAGCGCTGCGGCTTCTCGCACCAGGAACACCTGACCCGGGTGCTGCGGGCCCACCTCGGCATCACGCCCGGGGCCCTTCGCCGCGCCTGAATTGTGCAGCCCGGATGTGCAGGATCTACCACGCCCGCGAGCCGAGACTGAGCGCGTGGAAACCTTCGTCTACACCGGGCACGCCGCGCGGGTGATCTTCGGCGCGGGCACGCTGAGCCGGCTGCGCGACGAGGTGGAACGACTCGGCGCGACCCGGGTGCTGCTGGTGGGCGGACGGTCCGAACGGGCCGCCGCGCTGCTGGGACCCCTGGTGGCAGCCCGTTTCGAAGGCGTTGCCATGCACACCCCGGTCGAGGTCACCGAGCGCGCTCTGGAGCTGGTTTCCGCTGCCGGCGTGGATTGCCTCGTGTCGGTCGGCGGCGGGTCGGCCACCGGGCTGGGCAAGGCGCTGACCGGGCGGACCGGCCTGCCCCTGATCGCGGTCCCCACCACGTACGCCGGCTCGGAGATGACCCCGATCGTGGGCGAGACGGCGGACGGGAAGAAGACCACCCGCAGCGACCCGGTCCTGGTGCCGAAGACCGTGATCTACGACGTCGAGCTCACCCTCGGGCTGCCGGTCGGGCTCTCGGTGACCAGCGGGCTCAACGCGATGGCGCACGCGGTCGAGGCGCTCTACTCGCCGGACGCCAACCCGGCGACGGACAACTTCGCGCTCGAGTCGATCACCCGGCTGGCCCGCGCGCTGCCCCTGCTGGCTCAGCGGCCGGACGATCCGGACGCGCGCACCGACGCTCTCCTCGGCGCTTGGCTGGCCGGGATCTGCTTGGGCACGGTACGGATGGGGTTGCATCACAAGCTCTGCCATCTGCTGGGCGGGTCGTACGGTCTGCCGCACTCGGAGACGCACGCGGTGCTGCTGCCGCACGTGATGGCGTCCTCCCCGCCGGCGGTGATGCGGCGGATAGCGGCCGCACTGGGCGCGCCCGACGCCCCCACCGCGGTCTTCGACCTGGCCACCCGGCTCGGCGCCCCCGGCTCGCTGGTCGAACTGGGGCTGGGCGAGGCCGACCTGGCCACGATCGCCGGCGACGATGCGGGCGTCCTCGCCCTTCTCGAGGAGGCCTGGCGGGGCGACCGCCCGGCGGCCCTCGACGACCGGCCCGATCTGACCGCGCTGACCGAGCAGGTGGTGGCCAGCTTCGCCGGGGCCTCGAACCCGCGGATCGCCGAGCTGCTGGGCGACCTCGTGCGGCGGCTGCACGGCTTCGTCCTCGACAACGACCTGACCGAGGCCGAGTGGCTGGGCGCGATCGACTTCCTCACTCGCACCGGGCAGCTGTGCTCGCCCACCCGGCAGGAGTTCGTGCTGCTCAGCGACACCCTGGGCATCTCCAGCGCGGTCGACCTGCTGACCAACTCGCGGTCGCCCGACACGACGCCGTCGGCCGTGCTCGGCCCGTTCTACGTCGAGGGGCCGCCGGCCGTGCCCTCGGGCGCGAACCTGGCCGAGGGTCTGCCGGGCGTCCCGCTGCGGGCCGACGTGCGGATCACCGACCTCGACGGCCGGCCGATCCCGGACGCGGTCGTCGACGTCTGGCAGTCCAATCAGGACGGCTTCTACGATGTGCAGCTGCCCGAGCTCGAGGGCCCGGTGCTGCGGGCCCGGCTGCGCTCGGGGGCCGACGGGACGCTGTGGTTCCGGTCGATCCTGCCGTCGGAGTATCCGATCCCGGACGACGGGCCGGTCGGTCAGATGCTGCGGGCCACCGGGCGGCATCCGTACCGGGCGCCGCATCTGCACTTCATGATCAGCGCGCCCGGTTACCGGAAGTTGATCACTCAACTCTTCGTAGCCGGCGGGCGCTACCTCGACTCCGACGCGGTCTTCGGGGTCAAGGACGAGCTGATCGTCGAGTTCCCACCGGGCCCCGACGGCAGCCGCACCGTCGAGTTCACCTTCAGACTGGGAGCCGGGAATGGCTGATGTCGAGACCGATGTGCTCATCGTCGGCAGCGGGCCCGCGGGTGGCGCCGCGGCCCTGCTGCTGAGCACCTACGGCGTACGGAACATGGTCGTCACCAAGTACGGCCGCCTCTCCGACACGCCCCGCGCGCACATCACCAACCAGCGCACGATGGAGGTGCTGCGCGACGCGGGCATCGAGGACCAGGTGGTCGCCCTGGCCACGCCCCAGCACCTGATGGGCGACACGACGTTCTGCTCCAGCCTCGCCGGCGAGGAGCTGGGCCGGCTGCACACCTGGTACACCCACCCGTCGCGGCTGGCCGACCACGCGCTGGCCTCGCCGTCGAGCATCTGCGACATGCCGCAGCACCTGATGGAACCGGTGCTGGCGTCGGCCGCGATCGCCCGCGGCACGGCTTTTCGGTACGAGACCGAGTATCTGTCGCTCACCCAGGACTCCTCATCCGTTCGCGTCAGGGTCCGCGACCGGCTGCGCGGCGACGAGTACACCATCCGCGCGAAGTATCTGATCGGCGCCGACGGCGGCCGCAGCAAGGTGGCCGAGGACATCGGGCTGCCGATGGTCGGCCAGATGGGGGTGGCCGGCAGCATCAACATCGTGTTCGAGGCCGACCTGACGCAGTACACGGCGTACCGGCCGAGCACGCTGTACTGGGTGCTGCAGACCGGATCCGACGTCGGCGGCATCGGCATGGGCCTGGTGCGGTGCGTGCGCCCGTGGCACGAGTGGCTGATCGTGTGGGGCTACGACATTAACGGCGAGCCGCCGGACCTCACCGAGGAGTACGCGCGGCGCATCGCCCACCACCTGATCGGCGACGACACGGTGCCCGTCACGATCAAGTCGTCCTCGGCGTGGACGGTGAACCACCTGTACGCCGAGAACTACCAGAGCGGCCGGGTGTTCTGCATGGGCGACGCCGTGCACCGGCACCCGCCGTCGAACGGGCTCGGCTCCAACACGTCGATCCAGGACGCGTACAACCTGGCCTGGAAACTCAAGATGGTGCTGGACGGGACCGCCGGCCCGGCGCTGCTCGACTCGTACACCGCCGAACGCGCGCCGATCGGCAAGCAGATCGTCGACCGCGCGAACCGCAGCATCGGCGATACCACCCGCATCTTCGAGGCGCTCGGCCTGCTCTCAGCCGACGACCCCGAGCAGTTGCAGGCGAACATGGACGCCCGCAAGCTGCCCACGCCCGCCGCCGAGAAGCAGCGCGACGCCCTGCGCGAGGCCATCGAGTTCAAGAACTACGAGTTCAACACCCACGGCGTCGAACTCAACCAGCGCTACGCCTCGGCCGCCGTCATCACCGACGGCACTTCCGTCCCGGCCAACCCGCGCGACGACGAGCTCTACCACCACGCCACCACCTGGCCCGGCGCCAAGCTGCCGCACGCCTGGGTCGGCCTGGGGCGGCAGCGTCTGTCCACGCTGGACATCGGCGGCCGCGGCCGCTTCACCCTGATCACCGGGCTCGGTGGGGAGGCCTGGATCGAGGCGGCCGCGGGCCTGCCGGTCGTCGCGGTCATCATCGGACCGGGCGCCGACTACGAGGACATGTACGGCGACTGGGCCCGCGTGCGCGAGATGGGCGACTCCGGTTGCGTGCTGGTCCGCCCGGACAACTACGTCTGCTTCCGCAGCCCCGGCCTGCCCGACGACCCCGCCCGCACGCTGACCGACGCGCTCGACCGGGTGCTGGGAAGGTAGCCGCTCAGAGCCGGTGGGCCTGCGGAACCGTTGTGGCGCCTCGCGTGTCGAAGAAGCGCCCGGCCAGCCCGGCCAGCTCGTCGGCGTCGTAAGCGCGGTGGTTCTGCACCAGGATGACCAGGTCGGCCGAGGTCACCGTGCCCCGCAGGTCGCCGGCCCGGGGCACGATCCAGTCGGTCACGAACGGGTCGTGGAAGACGACGTCGGCGCCCAGGGACTGCAGATGACGGGCCAGGGGTTCGGCCGGTGACTCGCGCTGGTCGGCGATGTCGGGCTTGTAGGTGACGCCCAGCAGCAGGATCGTGGCGCCGTGGACGGCCTGGCCGTCGGTGTTCAGCAGGTTCTGGGCGCGGCGGGCCACGTACGAGGGCATCGTCGCGTTGATCTCCTGGGCCAGCTCGACGAAGCGGAACGGGTAGCCGAGCCGGCTGCGCACGTTGTGCGAGAGGTAATTGGGGTCGATCGGGATGCAGTGACCGCCCACGCCGGGGCCCGGATAGAAGGCCTGGAAGCCGAACGGCTTGGTCGACGCCGCGTGGATCACGTCCCACAGGTCGATGCCGAGCTCGTGGCAGAACCGGGCCATCTCGTTGACCAGCGCGATGTTCACGTGCCGATAGGTGTTCTCCAGCAGCTTGGCCGTTTCCGCCTCCCGGGTGCCGCGCGTGCGCACCACCGTGTCGACGAAGCGGCCGTAGAAGGCAGCCGCCCGCTCGGTGCAGTCCGGGGTGTAGCCGCCCACCACCTTGGGAGTGTTGCGCGGGCCGAACTGCTCGTTGCCGGGGTCGATGCGCTCGGGCGAGAACGCCAGGTGGAAGTCGAAGCCCGCCACCAGACCCGACAGTTCCTCGAGCAGCGGGCGCACCACCTCGTCGGTCGTGCCGGGATACGTCGTCGATTCCAGGACCACGAGCATTCCCGTACGCAGATTCCGGCCGATCGCCGCCGTGGCGCCGGTGACCGCCCGCAGGTCGGGGCCGTCGCCCTCGGACAGCGGGGTGGGCACGCAGATGACGGCGTGGGCGGCCGTGGCGATCAGCGATTCGTCGGTGGTCGGGGTGAAGCCTCCGGCCAGCATCCCGGCGACGTCGTGGTCGCTCAGATCGTCCACATGGGAGCGTCCCGCCCGCAGGCCGGCCACCACGTCGGGCCGGACGTCGAACCCGGCGACGGACAGACCCGCGCGCACGGCCTGCTGCGCCAGCGGCAACCCGACGTACCCGAGCCCCAGCACGACCACGTCGAAGCTCATCGCGTCGCCTCCGAGAGCGGGGCCCGGCTGATCTGTCGCGCCACCACCGGCGTACGCGGGGAAACGGTGCCCGCCCGCGGGATCGCCAGCTCCCAGCGGGAGGGAAAGGGCAGGTACGCCGGCAGGAACTCGGCCAGCAGGGCGGCCTGCTCCGCCACCGCCTCGGGGCTGCTGTGCGTGTCGTTGAGGCAGAACGCGTCGAGGTGCCGGTCGTGCAGCAGGCGGGCCAGGCGGAACGGGGTCTGCGGGTCGGCCAGATCGGTGTAGAGGTAACGGATCTGACCGGGCGCGGCTCGCCCGGTCAGGTACGCGTAGTACTGCTGCAGCGACGAGAGCAACGCGATGTCCTCGGGGTGCCGGAACTGGTGCCCGGCCGTTGCCGCCACCCGGTCGGCGAAGCGCAGCTCGATCTCCCCCAGCACGCTGCGCCGCGACGGATGGGGGGTGTGCTTCATCTTCCGGGTCAGCACCCGGCCGAACGCGCGCTGGATGAGGTCACGGTTGTTCTTGCCGGCCGAGTCGGCGGGGGTGTCGCCCGGGGTGCGCGGCGCCGATCCGACCAGCGCCCCCGAGGGGAAGAACCGGGTCAGCCCGCCCGGCGTGAAGAACATCTCGGGCGCCACCGGCCGGCCCAGGAAGACGTCGTCGTTCAGATAGAGGAAGTGCTCGCTGAGGCCCGGGACGCGGTGCAGCCGCGACTCGATCGCCTGCGAGTTGAAGGTGGGCAGCCGTCCCGTGTCGCCGAAGATCTCGCGGTGGCTGACCACGGTCAGGTCGCTGCGCGTGGTGTCCAGCCAGGCCGGCACCTGGTCGTCGGTGACCACGAAGACATGCCGGATCCAGGGCGCGTACGCGTGCAACGAGCGTAACGAGTACCGGAGCTCGTCCCGCGAGACGAAGCGCGAGTCGTTGGCCGTCTGCTCGTTCGAGCCGGCCACCCAGCCGTTCTCGCGCAACGCCCGTGCCTTACGGGCCCGCCAGGCCGGGTCGTCGCCGTCGACCCAGGTGTACACGGCGTCGATCGGGAACGCGACCCGATCCGGGCTGACCATCGTGAACACCTCTCGGGTGCGGTAACGGCGGGCCCCGCCGGGCGCCCCGAACGGCCCGAAGACCGGCTCGGCCACGACGATCTCGGGCTCGTCGGCCGGCACCACGTCGGCCACCGGGTTGCTGCGCGGGCCGGTCAGGTTGCCGCCCTCGGCCTTCCAGAACTCGACCTCGCAGCCGTACTCCGGGCCGAGCGTCAGGCGGCCCTGCGGGTCGGTGACCGGCCAGCTCAGCCGCCATACGCGGGGGGCGACGGCCTCCAGGTGGGCGTCGAGTTCCCGCAGTACGCCCAGGGCGCGGTTGCGGTCGGCCTCGGCCACGGCCACGCCGGTACGGGTGAGGTCGGCCACCGGGATGCGGAACCACCCGATGCCGGCGCTGGTGAGGGCGTCGAGCACGCGGTCGAGGTTCTCCCGGCGTACGCCCGAGGGGTGGGCGTCGAGGCGGCGCCGGGCGGTGAGCCGCCCCGAGGCCGTGCGGACCCGCAGGGCCGGCGCCTCGGTGATCGGCTTGAGCCGGGGCCGCGGGCCGAGCGGGACGATCTGCCGCGCCACCCGCAGGCGGCGGGATTCCGGCACGAGCGGAAGCAGGCGGCGCTGCGCCTGGCCGAGCAGGCGCCGGCGTACGGGCCAGGGCGTCAACTGGAGAATCCGGGGGCTCACGGACCGCCCAACGGCGACCTCTCCGGCGAGTTGCGCGGCATAGACGGCTTAGGTGCGATATGGGCGTTTTGGGGTACTCAATCGTGATCGACCCCTAGGGGGAATCGCTCCGGGTCACGGCCGATGCGCGGGCTTGCCTCGCTGAGTCATGGTGGAGGCCGACGCTGGTTGGCCCGCGTCGACGCTCTTCGACTCGCAGGAGGCCGAGATGGGTAAGGCCGTCGCATTTCTGGTGGCAATGATCGCCGGAGTGATCGCTGTCGGGTGGGTGGTCAGCTCGCTGATCGGCCCGGTGCTGTTCTACCTGATCGTGGGCGCCCTCGCGGTCGGTGGCGGGTACTACCTCTACTCGAAGGCCAAGAAGGGGCTCGCCCCCGGCACCCGCACGCAGCGGCGTATCGAGGCGGCTCAGAAGACGTACCGGATGCGGAACCGGTAAGGCTTCCCGCGGGCGGCTAGGCTTGCCTCATCGCCGCTCTCTTCTGACCAACGGGAAGTCTCACCGTGTTTGACACTTTGAGTGACCGCCTCTCCGGGATTTTCACCAAGCTCCGGGGCAAGGGCAAGCTCACCGACGCCGACATCGACGCCACCGCCCGCGAGATTCGTCTCGCGCTGCTCGAGGCCGATGTCGCGCTGCCCGTGGTCAAGGCCTTCATCTTCAACCTCAAGGAGCGCGCCCGCGGGGCCGAGGTCTCGCAGGCGCTCAACCCGGCCCAGCAGATCATCAAGATCGTCCACGAGGAGCTCGTCACCGTCCTCGGCGGCGAGGGCCGGCGGCTCCAGTTCGCCAAGCAGTCGCCCACGGTGATCATGCTGGCCGGCCTCCAGGGCGCCGGTAAGACGACGCTGGCCGGCAAGCTGTCCCGCTGGCTCAAGGGCCAGGGCCACCAGCCGCTGCTCGTGGCGGCCGACCTGCAGCGCCCCAACGCGGTCAACCAGCTCCAGGTGATCGCCGGCCGGGCCGGCGTCGACATCTACGCGCCCGAGCCCGGCAGCGGCATCGGCGACCCGGTCCAGGTGGCCCGCGACTCGATCGACGTCGCCAAGCGCACCGCCAAGGACATCGTCATCGTCGACACCGCCGGTCGCCTCGGCATCGACGAAGACATGATGCAGCAGGCCCGCGACATCCGCGACGCCGTCGACCCCGACGAGGTCCTGTTCGTCATCGACGCCATGGTCGGCCAGGACGCGGTGCAGACCGCCGAGGCCTTCCGCGACGGCGTCGGCATCACCGGCGTGGTGCTCTCCAAGCTCGACGGCGACGCCCGCGGTGGCGCCGCGCTGTCGGTCCGGCAGGTCACCGGCGAGCCGATCCTCTTCGCGTCGACCGGTGAGAAGCTCGAGGACTTCGACCTCTTCCACCCCGACCGCATGGCCAGCCGCATCCTCGGCATGGGCGATGTGCTCACCCTCATCGAGCAGGCCGAGCAGGCCTTCGACGAGGACCAGAAAGAGAAGATGACCGGCAAGCTCCTCGCCGGTGAGAGCTTCACGCTGGAAGACTTCCTCGACCAGCTGATCGCCGTGCGGCGGATGGGCCCGATCGCCAACATCCTCGGCATGATGCCCGGCATGGGCCAGATGAAGGACCAGCTGGCCGAGCTCGACGACAAGCACTTCGACAAGGTCGCCGCCATCATCCGCTCGATGACCCCCGGCGAGCGCACCAACCCCAAGATCCTCAACGGCTCCCGCCGCGCCCGCATCGCCAACGGCTCGGGCGTCACGGTCATGGACGTCAACCAGCTGCTCAACCGCTTCGCCGACGCGCAGAAGATGATGAAGCAGATGGGCGGCATGATGGGCCTGCCCGGCGGCAACCGGCGCAAGGCCACCAAGAGCCCGAAGAACAAGCGCAAGGGCACCAAGGGCGGCAACAACCGTCCCCGTACGGGCGGTGGCGGCGGTCTGCCGGCCGGCTTCCCGGGCGGCATGCCCCAGTTGCCCCCGGGCCTCGACCCCAACGCGCTGGGTGGCGCGGGTGGAGCGGGCGGCTTCAACCTCCCCAACCTTGACTTCAATAAGCTCATGAAGCAGCAAAAAAAGGACGACGACAAGAAGTAAACACAAGATTGGTGATCTAGGCATGGGTACAGTAGTCTCGTGACATCCCCTGAGGAGGTCCCTATGACTGCGGCCCTACAGCCGCCGAGCCTGCTGGACGAGAAGCAGGACTGGACCGTCGACGACCTGGCGAGCCTTCCCGAGGATCTTCGCTATGAGTTGATCGACGGAAGGTTGATCTTGCCGTCCCCCACCTACTTTCATCAGGAAATCTGTGCGGAGCTGCGCGACATGCTCCGTATCAACTGCCCGCCCGGCTACGGGCCGACCTTTGACGTGTCGCTCGAGGTCGACCGGCGGAACGAGCCACGACCGGACGTCTTGGTGGTACGGAAGGCGCACGGCTTCCGCACGCCTGTCCCCGTGAAGAGCGCGCTGCTCGTCGTCGAGGTCATCTCGCCAACCTCTCATTTCCGCGACATGTTCGCGAAGCTGAAGGTCTACGCCGCCAGCGGTGTCGGCACGTACCTAGTCGTCGACCCCACGTTCGAGGGTGGCGTCATGCTGACCGAGTACCGCCTAGCTGCCGACGGACACTACGACACGATTGTCAGCACAAACAGACTCTTCAAAACCGATGTCCCGTATGCGATCACTATCGACGTTCCGGCATTGACGGAGCTTCGCAATGAATTCCGGCAGGCTCAGGACGACCAGTGACCGAGGGCAGCCGCCTCGCCGTCGAGGACGTCGCGAGTTATCCGCATGAGATGCGTTTCGAGCTGCTGGACGGCCGATTCGTTCGGCGTCCGCATTCGACGATGGTCCACCAGGATCACATCTTGCCTTACGCCCGCGCCGGCATCCCGGCTTACTGGCTCGTGGATTCTCTTGCCGATGAGATCGCCGTGACAGAGTTCGCCTGGGGCCTCAAGGTGAATGCCAGCAGCACCGGCATTCTACCGAGCACGTCCTGATCGACAGCCCGTGGCCGGTCACGCTCGACCCGCCCGCGATGACGCGAGAACGAGACTAGATTTGTGCGGCCGCCCGCGAGGACGGCTGCGCCGGACGAAGAGGTCCGTCGCCCGACGCTGGGTAGGCTGCGATCAGGCCGACGTACTCGCCGGCCTGATCAATATTGGCATAGAGCAACTGGTCGGGTGACTAGGATGATGGAGCGCGATCCCATCGAGGAGGATTCGATGACCGCTGTTCTCTCCCTGGTCGACCCTCATCTGCTCGAGCGGCACGACTTGACCGTCGATGACCTGGCTGACCTTCCCGAGGATCTTCGCTATGAGTTGATCGACGGAAGGCTCGTCTTGACCCCCCACGCGCTTCCTATCCATCAGATCATCGTCAACCGAACAGTTAACGCGGTCGAAGCGCAGTGTCCGGAGTTCGAGTACGTCGTCAACGGTGAACAGGCAGTTCGCATGGGTCTGCGGAGCGAGCTTAAGCCCGACGTCGTCCTCATCCGCGCGGAGGGTGCGAACCGATCGCCGGTACTGCCGGCTGATGTGCCGCTCGTCGTCGAGATCATTTCCAGATCCTCGAAACACTACGACCGCAACAACAAGATGAAGGACTACGCCCTCGCCGGTATCCCTCACTACTGGATCATTGATCCGCTGGATGTCCAGGTGACCTTAACGCAATACCGGTTAGGCGTGGACGGCAATTACCACCATCAGCTTCAGACCGACGAGCTGGTCACCATCCACGAACCGTGGGAGATCACGTTGGACCTGCCTGCGTGGACACGCAAGCGCGACTACCTCGATGAGGTCGGCCGCCCGGACAGGTGAGGTCACCATCGGGTAGGACTGTCCTATGGCTCTGCATGTGCGTGGGACTGTGCTGCCCGACGGTGACGTGAAAGATCTTTGGCTGGTGGGGGATCGGGTCACGTTCGAGCCGGTCAGGGACGCTGAGACGATCAGTGACGGTGGGTTCGTGGTGCCGGGGCTGGTCGACGCGCACTGCCACCTGGGGATCGCGTTCGGGGCCAAGCCGATCACCAGCCTGGAGCAGGCGCGGGAGCTTGCGGTCACTGATCGCGACGCGGGGGTGCTGGCGCTGCGGGATGCGGGGTCGCCCTTCCCGTACCCGGAGCTGGAGGACGAGCCCGGGATGCCGCGGCTGGCCCGGGCCGGGCGGCACGTGGCGCCGCCGAAGCGGTATCTGCGGGACGTCGGCATCGAGGTCGACGGGGTCGCCGACGTACGGGCAGCCGTCACCGAGCAGGCCCGCGCCGGCAACGGGTGGGTGAAGCTCGTCGGCGACTGGATCCACCGCGACAAGGGAGACCTCGCCCCGTCCTGGGATGCGGAGACCATGGCGGCCGCGGTCGACGCGGCGCATGCGGCCGGGGTGCGGGCGGCGGTGCACACGTTCTCCGAGGAGGGCGTCGACATCATGGTGCGGGCCGGCGTCGACTCGGTGGAGCACGGCACCGGGCTGTCGCTCGACCTGATCGACGAGATGGCCCGGCGCGGCACTGCGCTGGTGCCCACGATGATCAACATCCGGACGTTCGCCGGCATCGCCGAGCGGGCCCGGGACAAGTTCGACACGTACGCCGACCACATGATCCGCCTGATGGAAGGCTTCCCGGCCGTCGTGCGGGCCGCGCATGAGGCCGGGGTGCCCATCTACGTCGGCACCGACGCCGGGGGCGGCATCCGGCACGGCCTGGTCGCTGAGGAGATGCTGATCCTCGCGGAAGCCGGCCTGCCCGCCGAGGACATCCTGGCCGCCGCCTCGTGGCGAGCCCGCGAGTGGCTCGGCTTCCCTGGCCTGGTCGAGGGCGGCCTGGCCGACCTGATCGTGTACGAGGCCGACCCGCGCGCGGACCTGCGAGTGGTCCGCGCGCCGAGCCGCATCGTCCTCAAGGGCTGCGTCATCCGCTGACCCCGCTATGCCGGGCCGGGCGTCGCGCCGCGCCGGGCTCGGGTCGGCTATCCGGTGAGGCTGTAGATGCGGAGGTCGGTGGGGGTGGAACAGGCCAGGCGGTCGGCGGTGTGGGCGCACATGTCGGTGCGCTGAGGGACGGTGCCCAGCTCGGTCAGCTTGCGGGTGGCGATGTCGTACACCGAGACGGTGCCGGCGCCGGTGAGGGGCAGGACCATCAGCCGGTCGCGGTCGAGCCAGTCGACGTGGGTGGCGGGGCTGCTGAACAGCTTCTCGCCCTTCGCGTCGAGCAGGACCGTCGTTGTGCCCCCGCCGACCAGCATCGTGCCGTTGGCCGACGAGATCGAGCCCGCCCCGGACGGGCCGACCACCGTCCAGACCTTCTTGCGCTGCTGCACGTCGACCGCCGAGACCGAGGTCAGCGCGTTGTCCTGCTGGTCGACCACACACACCCGGCCGGATCCGCACACGTCCAGTCCGCCGAACGAGTGCCCGACCCCCTCGGTGAGGATCACCGACGACTGGCCGGTCTCGAGGTTGATGGCGACGATGCGGTAGGCCGAGCCGTCGCAGCACGGCGGCCCACCCTCGTAGAGCCACCCGTCGTAGGTCACGAACACGTTGCCCTCCTGCGCGGGGGAGACGGGAGTGATGGTGCGCAGGAGTTCGCCGCCGGCGACGTCGCGTACCTGGACCTTGCCTGACTTGGTGACCACCACGACGCGGTCGTCGGTGTGGCTGCCGCCGGTGAGGTCGTCGCTCGGCGTCCGCACCCCGAGCACCCGGACCGCCGGGTCGGCCTCGGGCTGGAGCGTCCAGAGCTTGCGGCCGGTGCGCCAGTCGTGCGCGTCGATCCGCCCGTTGGCGGACCACCGGCGCACGAGCGCCTTCTCGAACGGCACGACCTCGTCGAGGTCGCTGACCGTGAACACCCAGTCGTTCTTGTTCTCGTGGGCCGGGTCGTACACGTAGACCTCGGAGTCGACGGCGACCATGATTCCCTGCTCGACCGCGGTCACCCCGTAGGTCGTGACCTCGTCGTCGAGGCCCATGCCGGTCGTCTTCCACTCGACCTTGCCGGTGTGCAGGTCGGCCCCGACCACGGTGACCTTGCCGTCGCCGGCCTTCCAGGCGGTGTAGACCTTGCCGTCGGCGACGGTGGGCGTCGGCTCCTGCACCGTTCGGCCGAACTCGATCGGCGATCCCACGACGGGCAGCGGGCCGGCCGAGGGTGCCGGGGTGACCGGGTGGTCGGCCTGGCGGTCGGGGCGGACCAGCACGCCGACGCCTGCCAGCACCAGGCAGACGGCGGCGCCCGCCGCGATCAGCCCGCTGTGCCGGCTGCGCTGCCGGCCCCGCCGGCGCGCCTGCTCGGCGGTGCCGAGCGGGATGACGTCGGCCTGGCGGCCCAGCGAGCCGAAGATGTCGTCGAGGTCAGTGGGCATCGTCGGCTCCGTTCGTGACGAAGGCGGGGTGGTCGCCGCCGAGCGCGGCGGCCAGCCCGGCCCGGCCGCGGGACAGCCACGACTTGACCGTGCCGAGGGACGAACCGGTCTCGTGGGCGATCTCGGCGACCGAGCGGTCGAGCAGGTAATGCAGGGCGAGAGCGCGGCGGTGGGCCATCGGGAGCGTGCGCATGGCGCGGATCAGCAGCACGGCGTCTTCCGAGGGCGGGGGAGCGTGGGGTGGGGGCGGTTCGGCGGCGGCGCGGGCCCGGCGCACGCCCAGCCGCCGCCAGCGGTCGGCCGAGAGCCGGTTGACCACCAGCCGCAGCCAGGCCTCGCGGTCCTCGTAGTCGGCCAGGCGCTTCCAGCGCTGCCAGGCCCGGGCATAGGCCTCCTGCACGAGGTCTTGCGCGTCGCCGGGGTCGCCCGTCAGCCCGTACGCGTAGCGGGCCAGGCGGCGGGACGTATCCCGGTAGAAGTTGTCGAACTCGTCTGTGTCTTTCACCGCGCACCGCCCTTCCACCTAGGACACGCCTTGCCCGCCCGGCAGGTTGCGCAGCCGGCACGACTAGGATGTCGCCTCATGGCTCGTGTGCTCACTCCCCGCGCGGAGGACTTCCCCCGCTGGTACCAGGACCTGATCGCCAAGGCACAGCTGGCCGACAACGGCCCGGTGCGCGGCACCATGGTCATCCGGCCCGTCGGCTGGGCCATCTGGGAGCGCATGCAGGCCGACATGGACGTGCGCATCAAGGAAGAGGGCGTGCAGAACGCCTACTTCCCGCTGTTCATCCCCGAGAGCTACCTGCGCCGCGAGGCCGACCACGTCGAGGGCTTCTCGCCCGAGCTGGCCGTGGTCACCCACGCCGGCGGCAAGCAGCTGGCCGAGCCGCTGGTGGTCCGCCCGACCAGCGAGACCGTGATCGGCGAGTTCATGGCCAAGTGGGTCGACTCGTACCGTGACCTGCCGCTGCTGCTCAACCAGTGGGCCAACGTCGTGCGGTGGGAGCTGCGGCCGCGCACGTTCCTGCGCACCACCGAGTTCCTCTGGCAGGAGGGGCACGACGCGCACGCCACCGAGGCCGACGCGCGCGAGCACGCCCGCAACATCCACAAGAACGTCTATCAGGCGTTCATGGAGGAACTGCTGGCCGTGCCGGTCGTGCCCGGCCGCAAGACCAAGGGCGAGCGTTTCGCCGGCGCCACCAACACCATGACCGTCGAGGCCATGATGGGCGACACCAAGGCGCTGCAGATGGGCACCTCGCACGAGCTGGGCCAGAACTTCGCCAAGGCCTTCGACATCACGTACTCGTCGAAGGACGGCAAGGTCGAGCACGCCTGGACGACCTCGTGGGGCACGTCGACCCGCATGATGGGCGGCCTGATCATGGTGCACGGCGACGACAACGGCCTGCGGCTGCCGCCGCGCCTGGCGCCCATCCAGGTGCAGGTCATGGTGGTCAAGGCGGGCGAAGGCGTCGTCGAGGCGGCGAGCCGGCTGCGCGACGAGCTGAAGGCTTCCGGCGTACGGGTGAAACTCGACGACCGGGCCGACATCCCGTTCGGCCGCCGCGCCGTCGACGCCGAGCTGCAGGGCGTGCCCATCCGCATCGAGGTCGGCCCGCGCGACCTGGCCAACGGCAGCGTCACGATCGCGCGGCGGATCGACGGGTCCAAGACCCCGACCCCGCTCGGCGACGTGCTGGGCGCGGTGACCAGCGCTCTCAAGGCCGACCAGCAGCGCCTGTACGACGAGGCGGTGGCGTTCCGCGAGGCGAACACGGTCGAGGTCAAGACGCTGGGCGAGGCGATCGAGGCCGCGCAGACCGGCTGGGCGCGGGTGCCGTGGTCGGCCGTGGGTGAGGCGGGCGAGAAGGAGGCCAACGGCAAGGCCGTCACGGTCCGCTGCCTGACCCGTCCCGACGGAACCATGCCCGACTCCGACGAGGAACCCGGCCTGGTCGCCATCCTGGCCCGCTCGTACTGATGGGCTTCGAGCCCGGCCGGCTCGTCCTCCACCGCGACACGCACCGGGGCCGCTTCGGCTTCGTGCACGTCGCCCGGGTTGTTTCCGACGACGACCGCGGGCTGCTCCTCTGGATAGCCCGCGGCGCGGCGGCCGCGATCGAGACGACCACAGACGCCCGCGGCCCCCGCGACATGCCGTCGTTCGTGGCGTGGGAGGCCGCGCCCAAGAAGATGACGCTCACCACGTGGCGCGGTCCCGGCGTCCTGCGTTTCTTCCCGGCCGGCGCCGATCACTCGGTCTGGCTGTTCCGCACCGAGACCGGCGAGTTCAAGAACTACTACGTCAACCTCGAGGAGGCCGCCGTCCGCTGGGACGACGGCGCCACGGCCGGCATCGACGTGGTCGACCAGGACCTGGACATCGTCGCCCACCCGGATCTGACCTGGGAGTGGAAGGACGAGGACGAGTTCGCCGAGCGTCTGGCCCGCCCCGACCTCTACTGGGTGCCCGACGAGGCCGCTGTGTGGGCGGAGGGCCGTCGGGTGATCAAGTTGATCGAGGCCGGCGAGTTCCCGTTCGACGGCACCTGGCTCGACTTCCGTCCCGACCCGTCCTGGCCGGTGCCGACCGAACTGCCGCCCGGCTGGGACCGCCCGGTGGTCGCCCGCATTTGATCTTGATCCTGAGAGCGCAACCGCTCACGCACGTGGAGCGAAGCGACCCTCGGCGGGAGCGACGGTCTGTACCCACCACCCCGCCACGACATCCAGATTTTGATCTTGCTTCCTCGAAAATCCGGGCCGATTGGGAGTCACCCCCTCTCGTCTGGCAGAATGGTCCCCTGGTATCCGGCTCGCGTGAGGCGCCCTCTAACCCCTCTGCGACGCCAGTCCATGAAGCTTCGGTCTCTCATGTCCCCACGTAAGAGCCGCCGCCTCACCTCGTAGTCATTCAGGAGCGAAGAGAACCGTGGCCGTTAAGATCCGGCTCCTGCGGATGGGCAAGATCCGCAACCCGCAGTACCGCATCGTCGTCGCCGACTCGCGCACCAAGCGCGACGGCCGCGCCATCGAGTACGTCGGCATCTACCAGCCGAAGGAACACCCCTCGGTCATCCAGGTCAAGTCCGAGCGCGTGCAGTACTGGCTCTCCGTCGGCGCGCAGCCGAGCGAGGCCGTGCAGCGCATCCTCGAGAAGACCGGCGACTGGCAGCAGTTCAAGGGCCTTCCCGCCCCGCCGCCGCTGCTCGTGGCGGAGCCGAAGCAGTCCCGCACCGAGGTGTACGAGGCCGAGGCCAAGTCCGCCGCCGGTGTCGCCGACACCCCGGCGAAGACCCCCAAGAAGGCTCCGGCCAAGACCGCGGAGAAGGCCGCCGCTGCTCCGGAGGCCGCCGAGGCCAAGCCGGACCAGACGAAGGTTGCCGACCGCGCCGAGCCCAACCGCGAGGCCGTCGCCGAGACCGCAGAGGACCCGGCCGGTGCCGGCGCCGACGCGAGCTGACGGGGCGCTCCGGCCGGCGCTGGAGCACCTCGTCAAGGGTATCGTCGACAATCCGGACGACGTCCGGGTGCGACTGGTCGACTCGCGTCGCGGCAAGCGGCTCGAGGTTCGTGTGCACCCGGAGGACCTGGGAACGGTCATCGGGCGCGGCGGACGCACGGCCAAGGCCCTGCGGCAGGTCATCGGGTCGATCGGTGGGCGCGGCATCCGCGTCGACATCGTCGACGCGTACTGACCCGAGCTTTCCGGACGGCTTCGCTGAAAAGGAAGTTCGAGTGCTCCTTGTAGTCGGTCAGATCGGTAAGCCGCACGGCATCCGGGGCGAGGTCTCGGTGGTCGTGCGGACCGACGAACCGGAAGATCGTTTTGTCCCCGGGTCGGTGTTCGTGACGGAGGTCCCCCGGGACCGCCGCGTGAGCACCGGCCCGGCGGCCGTTTCCGGTGTCACGTTCGAGGTCCCGAAGCAGCTCGTGCTCGAGTCGATCCGCTGGCATCAGGGGCGCGGCATCGCGGTCTTCGAGAACATCCACGACCGCAACGTCGCCGAGGAGCTGCGTGGCGTCTTCCTGCAGGTCGACAGCGACGAGCTGACGCCCCCGGACGACCCTGACGAGTTCCACGACCACCAGTTGGTCGGGCTCCGGGTCGAGTCGGCCGACGGCACGGTGCACGGTTCGGTGGAGCGGATCGAGCACGCGCCGTCCTCCGACCTCATCGTGCTGAAGAAGACCGGCGGCGGTACGGCGTTGATCCCCTTCGTGAGCGCCATGGTCCCGACCGTCGACGTGGCCGGCGGCAGGATCGTCGTCGACCTGCCCGAGGGTCTATTGGATCTTTAGATGCGCGTCGACATCATCTCCATCTTCCCGGACTACTTCGGCCCGCTCGACCTGTCGCTGATCGGCAAGGCGCGGCAGACCGGGCTGCTCGACGTGGCCGTGCACGATCTGCGCACCTGGACCTCGGACGTGCATCGCACGGTGGACGACACCCCGTACGGGGGTGGGCCGGGCATGGTGATGCGGCCGGAACCGTGGGGGCAGGCGCTCGACGCGGTCGGGCCGGGCACGCTGGTCGTGCCGTCGCCCGTGGGCAAGCCGTTCACCCAGGCCGACGCCCACGAACTGGCCGCCTCGGAGAAGTTGATCTTCGCCTGCGGGCGGTACGAGGGGATCGACCAACGGGTGATCGACGACGCGGCCACCCGGATGCCGGTGCGAGAGGTTTCGCTCGGCGACTACGTGCTCTTCGGGGGCGAGGTCGCAGTCATCGTGATCATGGAGGCGATCGTCCGGCTGCTGCCCGGGGTGCTGGGGAACGCGGACTCGCTGACCGAGGAGTCGCACGCGGCCGGGCTGCTCGAGGCGCCCGTCTACACCAAGCCGGCGTCGTGGCGCTCGATGGACGTGCCCGAGGTGCTGCGCTCCGGCGATCACGGCCGGATCGCACGCTGGCGGCGGGAGCAGAGCTTGCTGCGTACGGCGTCCCGGCGGCCGGACATGATGGCGGTCTACCCGTACGAGGAGCTGGACAAAAAGGACAGGAACGCCCTCGACGAGGGTGGATTTCTGATCACGCCTCCCTCTGTGGCAAAGTAGGGAGGTTGCCGACCTCATCCCGCGCCGCGGGGTGAGGCCGAGGATCCCCTTCAGCGGTCGGGGATCAGAAGTACCCAGCCGCGCATCGAACTCCCGATGCGCCACGAATAACGAGGATGCAGCGATGAACACGCTGGACGCTCTCGACGCCCAGTCGCAGCGCACCGACCTCCCCGGTTTCCGGGCCGGCGACACCGTCAAGGTGTTCGCCCGGGTCGTCGAAGGTAACCGTTCCCGCGTCCAGATCTTCCAGGGCGTCGTGATCGGCCGCCAGGGCGCCGGCCTCCGCGAGACCTTCAAGGTCCGCAAGATCAGCTTCGGTGTCGGCGTCGAGCGGACCTACCCGCTCAACAGCCCGGCGATCGACAAGATCGAGGTCGTGAGCCGCGGTGACGTCCGCCGGGCCAAGCTTTACTACCTGCGCGAGCTCCGCGGCAAGAAGGCCAAGATCAAGGAGCTTCGGGAGAAGCAGACCGTCTGATCCTCATCGATCCGGGCATGCGCGCATTACTCTTGCCGTGTGCCGGATGGGATCAGTGTGAACCCTTCCAGCACTACCGCCCGTAAGTCCCCGTTAGGGGAGCCACTCGGGCGGTAGTGCTGTATCCGGGGTTGGTTCGGCCGGTCGGCGGCGGGAGATGGCGAAGCGTGGAACCGAACGAGGGCTACGGCCCGGCTTCTCGGCGGCGGCAGGGATTGGTCCGGCGCAAAGAGATGCCTCTCTGGCAGGAGCTGCCGCTGCTGCTGGTGGTGGCGTTCTGTCTGGCCGTGCTGATCCGCACGTTCCTGGTGCAGGCGTTCTACATCCCCAGCGGATCGATGGAGAACACCCTGCTCGTCAAGGACAGGGTGCTGGTCAACAAGGTCATCTACGACATGCGCGACCCGATCCGGGGCGAGATCGTGGTCTTCCGGGGCGACGAGAACTGGACGCCCGAGGTGACCGAGCCGGTCAGCAACTCGTTCGCGGCCAAGCTCGGCCGCACGATCGGTGACCTCGTCGGTGTCAGCCGCCCGGGGGAGCGCGACTTCATCAAACGGGTGATCGGCCTGCCCGGCGACAAGATCGCCTGCTGCGACGGCAAGGGCCGGATCATGGTCAACGGCGTGGGGATCGACGAGTCCTACATCGCCGAGGGATTCAACTCCGACCTGAACCAGCCGCCGAATCCCAACCAGTGCACCAGCCGGCGTTTCACCGAGGTGGTCGTCCCAGCGGGTGAGATGTTCGTCATGGGCGACCATCGGGCGGTCTCGCAGGACGCGCGGTGTCAGGGCCCGGTGCCGATCAGCAACATCATCGGGCGGGCATTCGTGATCGTCTGGCCGAGCAACCGCTTCACCAGCCTCTCTGTGCCGGACGAATGGAAGGTGTACGCGGCCGACCATCCGACCGCGGCGGCGCCGGGCACAGTCCCGGTGCGCGAGCCGGATCCCGCGACCGAGGTCTTCGCCCTTCCCTTTCTGTTAAGTGCTGCGATATCCGCGCGTTCCGGACTGCCGTTCGTGACACGGCGACGTAGGCTCCCCTCGTGATTGACGAGCAGACGGAAAAGAAGCGCAGTTCGTTCTGGCGCGAGCTTCCGATTCTTCTGGGCGTGGCGGTCCTGGTGGCCGTGTTGGTCCGGGCCTTCGTGCTCCAGACGTTCTACATTCCGTCCCCGTCCATGGAGCACACGCTCAACGTGCTCGACCGGGTGCTCGTCAACAAGCTCGTCTACGACTTCCGCGAGCCTCGCCGCGGCGAGATCATCGTCTTCGAGGCGCCGGCCGCGTGGCAGTCGGGCGCCGAGGGCGAAGACTTCATCAAGCGCATCATCGGCGTTCCGGGCGACCGCATCTCGTACGATCCCGGCGCCGCCGACAAGAAGCTGACGATCAACGGCGTCAAGCTCGACGAGCCGTACATCTTCACCGACGAGGCAGGCGCCCAGGACGACCCGGCCGACACCAAGTTCGAGGTCACCGTGCCGCCGAACCGGCTCTGGGTGATGGGCGACCATCGCTCCGCGTCCGGCGACTCGCTCGAGCACTGGCAGGACAGCGACGAGAACGTGCAAGAGGCGACGATCCCCGAGGACTCGATCGTCGGCCGCGCCTTCACCGTGTTCTGGCCGGTGAACCGGGCCACGTGGCTGTCGGTGCCGGACGGCTTCAACGCCATTCCCGACCCGCAGTCGTAAGATCCACTGTTCGCGCAATAGGCTGGGTCGCGTGACCGTTGTCGAACGCCGCGCCGCCCGCGTGCTGCTGGTCGACCCGGCCGGGCGGGCCCTGCTCCTCCACGGCGGCGACCCGGCCCGTCCCGGTACCAGTTGGTGGTTCACCCCCGGCGGCGGGCTGGAAAGCGGCGAGACGCCCGCGCAGGGCGCCGCCCGCGAGCTCTTCGAAGAGGTCGGCCTCGAGGTCGAGGCGGGCGCCCTGGGCGAGCCCTTCTGGCGCCAGCTGACCGAGTTCAGCTACGGCGGCCGGCAATACAGCCAGGAACAGGAATTCTTCGTCCTCCGCGTCCCCGGCTGGCAGGCCGACTTCGCCGGCATGGACGAGGAGGAGAAGGCGACCATCACCGCGCACCGCTGGTGGTCGGCCGACGAGATCGAGGCCAGCGCCGAGTCGATCTTCCCGGTCGAGCTCGCCGGCCTGTTGCGGCGGCTGCCCTGATGCTGGCCCCACCCCGCACCGTGGTCCGCCGCGAGGGCGGCCTGTACGCGCTCGAACGCGCGCTGCAGCGCCGCGGCTTCCGTCAGGTGGCCGGGGCCGACGAGGCCGGCCGGGGCGCCTGCGCCGGGCCGCTCGTGGCCGCCGCGGCCGTGCTGCCCGAGGGCAAGCGCGGCGAGATCGAGCAACTGGCCGACTCCAAGCTGCTGACCCCGGCCGCTCGCGAGCGGGTCTACGAGCAGGTCGTCGAGCGGGCGCTGGCCTGGTCGGTGGTCATCGTCCCGGCGACCGAGGTCGACACGCGCGGGCTGCACGTCTGCAACCTGTCCGCGATGCGCCGGGCACTGGCGTTGCTGAGCACCCCGCCGGAATACGTGCTGACCGACGGGTTCCCGGTCGACGGCTTGGGCGTGCCCGGGCTGGCGGTCTGGAAGGGCGACCGGGTGGCCGCCTGTGTGGCGGCGGCGAGCGTGCTGGCCAAGGTCACCCGGGACCGCATCATGGTCGAGATGCACGACCAGTTCCCCGACTACGGGTTCGCGGTGCACAAGGGCTACATCACCGAGGAGCACAGCGCCGCGTTGAAGCAGCACGGCCCCTGTGCCGAGCACAGGTTCTCGTACGTGAACGTCGCCGCCGTCTCGGGCCGCGGCAACCGTCCGCCGCGGGCGCGCCGGCCGGTGCAGCGCGTGTCGCCCGAGTCGGTTCAACCAGTACTGTTTGATGCATCCGCCACCGCGTCCCTGGTGCTTCCGGAGACCCCTGGGAGTACCGTCGGCGTGGCGTCGGGCGAGCAGCCTCAGCCGTCGCCGTCGGTGGGGGAAGATGAGGCCATGGAGGGCGAGAAGCGATGAGCGCAGAGGATCTCGAGAAGTACGAGACCGAGATGGAGCTGCAGCTCTACCGGGAGTACCGCGACATCGTCCGCCAGTTCTCCTACGTGGTGGAGACGGAGCGCCGGTTCTACCTGGCCAATCAGGTCGACCTGCACGTGCGCAACTCCGACGGCGAGGTGTATTTCGAGGTCGAGATGCACGACGCCTGGGTCTGGGACATGTACCGTCCGGCCCGGTTCGTCAAGAACGTGCGGGTGATGACGTTCAAGGACGTCAACGTCGAAGAGCTCGAGAAGCCCGACATCTCGCTGCCCGACGAACCCGGCTTCGGCAACTGATCCACAGCCTTTAGTCCGTTTCCGGGGCGGTTATCCACAGGGCCGTTCTTGGTGGGTCCGGTGCGGCAGATTGTCGGCATGCTTCGTCTGCTGATCCTGTTAGTCGTCACGTCCTTCGGGTGGCCGGTCGCGCCGCCCGCCGTCGTCCGGCCCTTCGACCCGCCCGCGCGGCCCTGGCTGCCCGGGCACCGCGGTATCGACATCGCCGCGCCGCCTTCGGTGGTGGTGCGGGCGGCCGGGGCGGGCACGGTGCTGTTCGCCGGCACGATCGCGGGCCGCGGTGTCGTCAGCGTGGGCCACGCCGGTGGGCTGCGCACGACCTACGAGCCGGTGACGGCCACTGTCGACCTGGGCACGGTTGTGGTCCGCGGCGACCCGATCGGGCGCCTCGAGGCCGGCCACCACGGCTGTACGCAGGCGGCCTGCCTGCACTGGGGGCTGCGGCGGGGCCCGCTGTATCTCGACCCGCTCGCCTTGCTCGGGTTGGGCCGGGTGCGGCTGCTGCCGCTCGATCAGGCGCGGTAGTCGTGCAGCAGCGCGGGCAGGCGCTCGGCGAACCGGTCGTACTCTTCGGCCCGGTTGTAGACCTGCGCGCTCAGGCGCAGCAGACCGCGGCCGCCCCAGGCGTTCACGGCGGTCTCGACGGCCAGCTTGCCCGCGATGTGCTCGCGCAGCGCGTGGGCCTCGGGCACCGTGGTGGCCAGGCCCGCCGGCAGCGGCACGATCCGCATCGAGACGCCGGGTACGCTCGGCCGGGGCAACTCGTCCGCCGGCACCTCGAGCGCCTCGGCCACCACCCGCTCACCGTAGGCGGCGAGGGCGGCGTTGTGGGTCCGCACCTCGTCCCAGCCGAGCGAGCGCAGCGTGAACAGGCCGGTCGGTGCGGCGAGCCAGGGGGTGTAATCGATGGTGCCCTGAGACTCGACGGCGTGCGGATAGCCCTGGTCCTGATCCCACGAGACGACCAGCGGCTCGATCCGGCGGCGCCATTCCGGGGCGACCGAGAGCAGCGCCGTGCCCCGCGGGGCGAAGGCCCACTTGTGCAGGTTGCCGACCCAGAAGTCGGCCCGGATCGAGGCCACCTCGACCGGCAGCATGCCGGGGACGTGCGCCGCGTCCACCAGTACCGGAATGTCGTGCTCGTGCGCGGCCGCGACGATCTCGTGGACGGGGAAGGCCATCGCCGTCGCCGACGACAGTTGGTCGATGATCAGCAGTTTGGTGCGTCCCGGGCGCAAGGCGGCGCGCACCCGGCTGACCAGTTCGGCGTCGGTGGCGGGCATCGGCAGCGCGACGGTCCGCACGGTCGCGCCCGAGCGGCGGCAGCGGCGGCGGGCGGCCATCGCCACCGCGCCGTAGCTGTGGTCGCTCAGCAACACCTCGTCGGCCGACTCGAGCTTGATCGAGTTGAGCACGAGCGAGACGGCGGTCGTCGCGTTGGGCACCAGGGCGCTGAGGTCGGGGTCGGCGCCCAGGAAGGAGGCGAGGTGGCGTCGCGTGTGGATGACGCGGTCGCTCAGCCCCTGGGCGAAGAAGCGCAGCGGATTCGACTCGATCTCGTCGCGCAGGCGCTGCTGTGCGCGCTGCACCCCGATCGGCACGGCGCCGAACGACCCGTGGTTGAGATAGGACACCCCGGGATCGATCGAGAACAGGAGGCGGGCGCCGGGGATGGTCACGGGCGGTTCAGGGGCGCTCACATTCCGATCGTACGGGGTCAGGCGCGGGGGTGCGCTTGTTTGAAGGCCGCCCGCAGGCGCTCGGTGGAGACGTGCGTGTAGATCTGCGTGCTCGACAACGACGAGTGCCCCAGCAGGTCTTGCACGGCGCGCAGGTCGGCCCCGCCGTCGAGCAGGTGGGTGGCGGCTGAGTGGCGCAGGTCGTGCGGCTTGGTGTGCGGCAGACCGGCGGCCCGGGCGGCGCCGTCGACGATGCGGCGCACCACCGTCTGCTGCAAGCGGCCGCCCTTCACCCCCAGAAAGAGAGCGTCGCCGCTCGCTGTGGTGGCCAGTTTCGGCCGCCCGTGGCGCAACCAGTCGTCGAGCGCGCGCTGGGCCGGCAGGCCGTAGGGGACGGCGCGTTCCTTGGCGCCCTTGCCGAAGACGCGGACGACGCGGCGGGCCTCGTCCACGTCGGTGCGATCGAGACCGCAGAGCTCGCTGACCCGCACACCGGTGGCATAGAGCAGTTCCAGGACGGCCCGGTCGCGTACGCCCTCGGTCTCGTCCGGCCCGGCCGTCTCGACCAGCGTGGCGGCCTGGTCGGCGCGCAGCACGGTGGGCAGGCTGCGGTGCGGCTTCGGGCTGGCCAGGTGCGCGCCCGGGTCGGCGGAGACGCGGCCGCAGCGGAAGGCCCACGCGGTGAAGGCGCGGGCGGCGGCGGCCCGGCGGGCCTGCGAGGCACGGGCCGCCCCCTGCCGCATGCGCGCGGCCAGCCAGCCGCGTAGCAGCGCGAGGTCCAGCTCGGCGACGGTGGTGACGCCGGAGCCGGCGGCGTGGTCGAGCAGCGAGACGACGTCGCTGATGTAGGCCCGGACGGTCTGCTCGGAGCGGTTGTCGACCCGGACCAGGTGATGGCCGAACTCGTCCACCGCCTCGCGCAGCGCGTGCGGCAGTCGTTCGTGCAAGTCCCGCGTACCCATCGTGTCGACGGTCTTCGCTCCGGGCGTGCACGTCAAGGGGCCACGCGCGGGTCTTGCCCAACCTTCCTAGACTGCCCTCACCATGGCACCGAAGATCCGCGGCATCGTCGCACTGGCCCTGCTGGGCGCGCTCTCCGGCTGTTCCCCGTCCGGCTCCTCGGCCGGGGACGGCCCGGATCCCGATCCGTCCGCGTTTTCGTCGGCGAACGTCGGTTTCGGCGGCCCCGCGCCGGTCGAGGCGGCTGTGGTCGATGAGGCGATGTTCCGTACGCCGTCGCAGAACATCGCGTGCGCGCTCACCGATTCCGAGGTGCGCTGCGACATCGTCCGCAAGGCCTGGAAGCCGCCCGCCAAGCCGGCCGACTGCGAACTCGACTGGGGAAACGGCCTGGCCGTGATCGGCGGCCGCGCGACCTTCACCTGCGTGGGTGACACCCTGGTGGGCACGTCGGAGACGACCCTCGAGTACGGCCAGGCGCTGCGTTCCGGCTCCGTCCGGTGCGACAGCGAAAATCTGGGCCTGACCTGCAAGGACGACGAGACGGGCCACGGTTTCACGCTCGCCGTGTCCCGCTACACGCTCTTCTGACTTTCTGTCGTACCCCCGCTCTAGGGTCTCGACATGGCTAGTTGGCATGAGATCGAGAAGGAAGCGCCGGCCTTCGCCCAGCGGGTGCGGGCCCTGTTCGACGCGGGCACCAACAAGACGATCGCCACGCTCCGGCGCGACGGTTCCCCTCGCATCAGCGCGAGCGAGGCCGCCTTTCAAGACGGCGAGCTCACCTTCGGCATGATGGCCGATTCGGTGAAGCTGCGCGACATCCGCCGCGATCCGCGCATCGCGATGCACGCCCCCACGCTCGAACCGCCGCACGACAACCCCGAGGCCGGCCCCGGCGACGCCAAACTGGCCGGCGTCGTCACCGAGCTGCCGCGCCCACCCGACTGGCCACACGGCGACGACGCGGGCCTGTTCCGCATCGACATCCACGAGGTGGTGCTGACCTATGTGGGCGATCCCGCCGACCACCTGGTCATCGAGTCGTGGCATGTGGGCCGCGGCCACACCCGCCGCACCCGCAAGTAACGCCGGCGTCGATCTCGTGGTGCAGGCGGCGATCCACGACGTGCGGGTAGCCGCGATGCCGATGATGCTGCTGCGAGCCGCCATGCCCGAGCCGGCGGCCTGGCCCCGTCTGCAGGCCTGGTCTGGTCTGCTGGCCTGGCTTGATGGTCTTGACCTCGTCGGCGAGTCCGGCTGCCGTGCCGAGTTCGCCCTCGAACAGGCGCAGCAGGAGGCGGGAGCTGAGGGCGAGCGGCAGCACGGCCTGGTTCGGTTAGCCGGCTTGATTCGGTTAGCCGGTTTGGCCAGGCGGCGACCGCAAGCCTGTGACACCCCCGCGAGGGCAGACGGCTGGTGAGGAACGTGTTGACGAGGCCGGCCAGGGGTCCGGCGGGGGCGGACCGTACGGAGACGTCCCACATCGATGTGCGCCGGTGCCGCGTTCGGCCGTTGCTACGGGCGCGTGAGTTGCACGCGATCGGCGGGGTGGACGGTCTCGGTGCCGTCGCTGGTGGTCACGACCAGGACGGGCACACCCTCGCCGAGGCGATATTTGCGGCGCTCGGCGTCGGTGGGCATGCGGGCGCCAGCGCGGTCGCCGCGGGCCAGCGCGATGACCTCGATCGGTTCGGGCACGCGGACGAAGGTGCCGCGAGGCCGGTCGACCGTCACCAGCCCCTCGGTGCGCAGCTGGCCGATCGCCTGGCGGACGGTGGTGCGGCTGATCCCGTATTCCTGCGCGAGGCGCAGCTCGCTGGGCAGCGGCTCACCGGGCCCCAGTTCCCCGGACTCGATCTGGTTGCGCAACAGATCAGCCAGCTGGCGAAAGACCGCACGGTCCGCAGACGGATCGATCATGTCAGCCAGTCTACGTGACCACGATGTTCCATCGGATTGTACGTACGGAGCCATGTAGGTATGATAACCCTGCCGCACTGAGAAGGCTGAGACTTGATCGGGCGGCAGGACGGGCGGCGGTAAAAGCCGCACCGCGAGGCGCCCAAAAGCACCCCGCGCACGGCCTCACCGTCGCCCGTTCTTCCGCTCCCCGCGCCCACTGAGCCCAGCCGCCACCACCGTCGAGCGGCCAACGGCAACCCAGGCGCGGTGGGCGCCCTAGCTAGTCACCGGTCACTGTTGCGGGTCATCAGCCGGCGGACCGCCCTCGTCATCACCCTCCGGGGCAACAACAGCCTTCCGAGCCCAGGCAACGAACCGCTCGAACAGGTCGGCCGGCGCCATCTGCCCATCAGCCACAAGATCCCCGAGGGCGTCGTACATCTGGGCGGTCAAATAGATCGTGAGTATCGACGGAAAGGCCCAGAACTCCTCGATCAGCCGCTCCTGCGCCGTGGCGCACGGCCAGAGCTCCCCACACGCAAGGCACTTCCACCCGGGTCGATCATTCAAGTGATCCATGAGGTTCACCGCCGCAAGCCCCCGGTCCCCACCGGCCAGCCCAGCCGCGTCGAGCTGCCCCGCCGCCCCCGCGGCCTCAACCAATCCGTCCGGCACTGCAGGCCCGGCCGGCGCCGACGAGCCACCCGCCTTCGCCGACCTGGTTGGTGCTGTCGGCGTGGTGGTGCTTGGTGAGTCGCTTGTCTTCGCTGATTCGGCTGGCACTGTCGGCCCGGCCGGTTTCGGCGCCCGGCCCGCGTTGGTTGGCATCGTTGGTATGGCCCGTTTTGCTGAACCGTCCGCGTTTGCCGACGCGGTCGGCGCTGTAGGTCCGGCCGGCATTAACGGGCTGACTGGCTGAGCCGAGCTGGCCGCCAATGGCGGATTGACCGTTGCCCGAGGTTGCGGTCCCCGGGACCCGGCGGATTCCGTTGAGGCGCGCACGGGCTGCGGTCGGCTCGGTTGCGTGTCCGCTCCGGTAGTTTTCCGCCCTTCGGCCGGACGGGGCCGGGCTGCGCCGAACGGCGTCGCGCCGTCGGTTGGTGGTTCGATATAGGTCATTCGTGGTTCCCCCAGGAGTGCCCGTCGGGACGGGCGGGTGGCGCTGCTCCCTGCCGACCAAGGGGCCGACGCGGCGATCCAGCGCCGATTTCGAACGCTTCGAAGACGTGGCGTGGTGAAACCTCGACATGCCGGTGACCCGGACGAGCAAGCTCGGACGCAGGAGCCACCTGCACTTCCGACCTTTCCGACCTCCAGTCGCACCAGTCCGGCAGCCTCGCGGAAACCGGCCTCCTGACGCACTCGCGTGGCCCGCACCAAGCGCCTTCAACGGATGCACACGTCGTGGCATCTCCCACGACCTGGCGACGCGGTATGAGCCCCACCGGAAGTTCAGCTCCAGCGATTGCTCGCCGTAGGCGACCGCCACCAACGCGTGATCCGGATCTGGCCGTCGCAGAGTCAAGCGACCACCGGCACCCGGCGTGATCCGGAGAGCCGCTGCCAACCGAACGCCCACTGGCCCGCGGACTCCCCGGCGATGTCCTTCCACCCGACGCCCCGGAGACGTGCACCACCACCACCGCGGCCTCGGCCTCGGCCTCGGCGAGATCCATAGCCGACCGCTGCACATTCCCCGTGAGGTCTGCATACCCTGCGACACCCCACCCCCGCTGCGAGCGCAATAGCCTGCAGCGCACGTGGTCTGCCGGTTGGGCTTACTACCGGCTTGCTTGCCGGCCAGTCCATGCCCGCTGCGATGGCTTGTAGCGCCACGTGGTTGCCGGTTGGGCTCGTTGCCGGCTTGCTTTCCCGCCGGCCCACGCTCGCTGCGAGTGCGATGGCTTGTAGCGCCACGTGGTTGCCGGTTGGGCTCGTTGCCGGCTTGCTTTCCCGCCGACCCACGCCCGCGGCCAGCGTGATGGCCTGCAGCGCATGCGGTTGCCAGCCACGCTCGCTACCGGCTACCGGCTACCGGCTACCTGCCCGACGACGTACCTTCGCTGCCGACGTGGTGCACCTGCAACGCCCCCGATTGCCAGTCATTCGCTACCGGCTCGCCTGCCCGGCGTCCACGTCCGCCACCCGCGTGGTGGTTCGCAGCGCCTGCGGTTGCCGGCCAGGCTCGTTTGCTGCGACCCATTTTCGCTGCCAGCGTGGTGTCTCTCATGGCATCCGGTTGCCAGTCGGGCTTGCTGTCGGTCGCATGTTCCGCGACCCGGGTTAGCTGCCGGTGTGGTGCCCGGCTGTGCAGGTCGTTGTCGGTCGGGCTTGCTGTCGGGCGATCCAGGTCCGCGGCCAGCGAGCTGTTTCGCATGGCATGTGGGTTGCCATTCGAGCTCGCTGTGGGCCGCCTGTTCCGCGACTTACGTCCGCTGCCGGTGTGGCCCGGCGGTGTGGGTGGTTGCCGGTCGGGCTTGCTGTCGGTCGCATGTTCCGCGACCCGGGTTAGCTGCCGGTGTGGTGCCCGGCTGTGCAGGTGGTTCTCGGTCGGGCTTGCTGTTGGCCGCCTGCCCGGCGATCCAGGTCCGCTGCCAGGGCGGTGTTCCGCTGTGCATGCGGTTGCCGGCGACGTTGCTATCGGTCAGATGCCCGCCGATCCGCGTCGCTGTCTTCCCGCAGGCTTTGCGATCCACGTCCGCTGTTCGCGTCGCTGTCTCTCCGCAGCTTCGCGACGCACGTGCCGTTGCGAGTGGAGTGTTCCGCCGTGCACGCGGTTGAAAGCCGCGCTGGCAATCGGCCTGCACGCCCGGTGATCCGCGCTGACTGCCGGCGCGGTGGGCTGCAGTCCATTCAAATGCGGTCGGCGGCACGCACTGCGCCCTCAAGCGGACATGCTGAGCCACTGGATCTGTCGGCCGCGTGCGCTGCCTCATGCACGCGGCCGACATGGGCGATCTGGCAACGGTTGGTCGAGACCGGAACTTCGCGCCGGCGCCGGCGCCGGTGCCGACGCCGACGCCGGAGGCGGTGTCGGTGTCGGTGTTGCTGCGAAGCGGAGCGCGGGTCCGGCCTTTGATGCCGGTTGTGCGGGTCACCAGTGGTGCAGGTTGACGTGGCGGTACGCCATTGCTGGGCGGCCGGGGCCAAGGCTTGCGGTGCTGCGAGACGCCGTCCGGTCGGTGTTCGCTGTCGAGGTTGAATCGGCCGGGTGGCCGAGTCTTGCCGGGGATGCCTCCGTTGCCGGCGGCCGGTTTGCCGGACCGGGCGTCGTGGAGGGGCCGGCACAGGAGGGATGCATGATCGGCTCCGCTCAGGGCGACGGACCGGCGCGCACCGAGATGTCGTCGTGCTCGGGGTGTGGCGGCGGAGTGGCTCGGCCGCCGCCTGGTCCGGTCGGGTGGCGGCGGCCGCCCCCGTTGGTGCTGTCGGGACGGTGGGTGGAGGGGCGGGGACTGCTGCCCGGCGGCCTCTGGGGTCTCCGCGCTGGAGAGTGGGAGCCGCCGGGCAGACAGCGTGACAGGAAGGTGGGATCGCTCCCTGTGTTGCCCGGTCTCATGGGGGGTCTGTCGTTGTTGTACCTCCTTTCAGCGGTGAGCGAGGGTGAGGGCGGGGAAAGGTCAGTGACGGAGGCCGCGCCCCGAGGAGGAAAGGGGAGGGGCGGCGCCGGGACGAGTGCGTCGACGCAGGGGGCGACGAGGCCACAACGGCAGCGGCGCCAGAGCGACCGCCACACGCGTCGATGAACCGGTCCGACGGGGACGGGCGAGGTAGTCTGGCGACGCCTAGTCATGAGGACAGTGTAGATGACATACGACTAGCTGTCTCCTATCAACTTGATGATTGACTAATAGTCTCACGCCTACGGTCGATCATGTGGCAGCGAAACCGATCCGGCTCATGGGGGCGCACGAGATCCGCATCCGTCTGGGTGGGGTGAGCCGGCAGCGTGCGTACCAGATCACCAGCCGCGCCGACTTCCCCAAGCCGGTCGCCGACCTCGCACAGGGCAAGGTATGGGCGACCGACGACGTCGAGGCGTGGATGAAGGTGCACCGCCGGGATCTGGACGACTCCGAGGATTGACCCCGGCCGGGCGCGGTAGCGCCCGGCACCACGGGCGACCGCGAGGCGCCCGCCTTCGTGCTGCCCATGAACGGTCACCGGGCCTTCCGGCGAAGAGCGATCCCGGCGTCCCGGCGCTCGATCAGACCGCTCAGTTCCAGCAGGGACAGTCGTCGCAACACCGTCCGCAGAGCCAGCCCGGCCCGGACCGCCAGCTCTTCCGGCGTGGCCGTCCCTCGCCGTGGAACCGCCTCCAGCAGCAAGGCTGATTCCTCGTCGAGCCCGTCGCGCCGGTGCTCCGGCCCGCGAGCCGGGTCGCTCTGGTATTCCCCGATGCGCCCCACCGCCTCCAGCACGTGGGACAGCTCGGTGACCAGGGTCGCGTCCGGCCGCTCGCGCAGCAGCGAGTGGCACCCGACCGACATGGCGGACGTGACCGGCCCGGGCACCACCATCGCGGGCCGGCCCAGCGCCAGCACCCGGCCCATCGTCTGGATCGCCCCGCTGCGCGCCGCCGCCTCGACCAGGACCGTTCCCGCCGTCGCGGCCGCGATCACCCGGTTCCGGATCAGGAAGCGATGCCGCAGCGGCGCCGTCCCCGGTGGCCACTCGCTGATGAGCAGCCCCGACTCGGCGATCTGCTCGAACATCGCCGAGTTGCCCATCGGATAGGGCCGGTCGACCCCGCAGGCCAGCACCGCCACCGTCCGCCCGCCGGCCGCGACCGCCGCGCGGTGGGCCGCCGCGTCGATCCCGAACGCACCGCCCGACACCACCGTCCAGTCGTGCGACGCCAGCCCGTAAGCGATCTCGGTTGTCACGTGAAGTCCGTAGCTCGACGCCGCCCGGGCCCCCACCACCCCGACCGACCGGGCCAGCGCCTCGCCCAGCGGCCACGACCCACGGACCCAGAAGCACAACGGCGGCCGTACATCGGTGTTGATACGCGTCGAGCTGTCGTCGAGAGCCAGGGTGGCCAGTGACCCCACCCGTTGCGGCCATTCCGCGTCGGACGGCACGACGATGCGCGCCCCCAGTCGCTCCGCCCGGCTCAACGTGAGTTCGGCCAGGCGCCGCGGATCGATGTTCGCGGCCTTGGCGAGCGCGGATTCCCGCAACGGGCCGTTCTCGACGTCGCCCCGCAGCAGGCGGTGCAGCGTCGCCGCCGCACCGCCCTCTTCCACGAGGGCCCACACCGCCCGATTGCCCGGCTCGGCCAGCCAGGTGAGCGCGACCCGAGCCGCGCGATCGTCGTCGTCAGCGGGCATTGCTTTCTCCCATTCGCAGCTGGATGGCCTCGCTGACCTCGGACCGGCCCGGCCGGTCGAGGCCGTCCAGATCGGAAATCGTCCATGCGAGCCGCAGAACTCGATCGAAGCCGCGGGCCGACAGCAGTCCCTTGTCGAGGGACTCGCGCAGGTCGGCGGTGTCGGCCGGGGGCAACCGCCAGGGCGCCCGGCGCAGGACCGGCCCGGGCACCTCGGCGTTGAGCCGCCACCCGCCGTCCGACCAGCGTTTCGCCGCCGCCGCACGGGCCTGGACCACGCGCGCGGCGATCTCGGCCGACGAGGTGGCGGGCTCGGTGGCCGTGGTCAGCTGGGCGGCGCTCAGGGGCGCGAGCGTGAGCCGGATGTCGATCCGGTCGAGCAGCGGCCCGGACAGCTTGGCCAGGTAGCGCCGCCTGACCGCCGGCGCGCACGTGCAGTGCTGGTCGCCGGCGGGACTGGCGCAGGGACAAGGGTTGGCGGCCAGCACGAGTTGCACCCGGGCCGGGAACTCGGTCGTGCCGCGGGCCCGGGCGAGCACCACCCGGCCCGTCTCGAGCGGCTGCCGCAGCGCCTGCAGTGTCGCCGATGGGATCTCGGCCGCCTCGTCGAGGAAGAGGACGCCCCGGTGGGCGAGCGAGAGGGCGCCGGGCCGGGCCAGTCCGCTGCCGCCGCCGACGAGAGCCGCGGAGGAAGCAGTGTGGTGCGGCGCTTGGAACGGTGGCCGCCGGATCAGCCGGCCATCTAGCGGCAGCACCCCGGCGATCGACTGCAGGGCTGTTACTTCGAGCGCTGCGGCGTCGTCGAGTTCGGGCAGGATCGTGGGCAGGCGCTCGGCGAGCATCGTCTTCCCGGCGCCGGGCGCTCCGAAGAGCGCCAGGTGATGTCCGCCCGCGGCGGCGACCTCGAGTCCGTACCGTCCCATCTCTTGCCCGGCCACGTCGGCCAGGTCGGGGCCGGGTGGTGGTGGCGCCTCGTCGGACGGCGGCGGTTCGAGCAGCGGGGCGCCGTCACGCATGAAGTCGACGAGCCGGCGCAGACTGTCGACGGCCGCCACAGCCATGCCCGGCACGACGGTGGCCTCGCGCGCGTTGGCCAGCGGCACGATCACCCGGCGCAGCCCGGCGCCGGCGGCCGCGGCCACCATCGGCAGCACCCCGCGCACCGGGCGCACCGCGCCGTCGAGCCCGAGTTCGCCCAGCAGCACCACGCCCTCGAGCGCCGCCGAGGGCAGTTCACCGGCGCTGACCAGCATCGCCACCGCCATCGCCAGATCGAATGCGCTGCCGTGCTTGGGTAGCGCGGCGGGGAGCAGATTCACCGTGATCCGGCGGTTGGGCCAGGTCTGGCCGGAATTGACCACCGCTGCCCGCACACGGTCGCGGGCCTCGTGCAGCGACGTGTCGGGCAGCCCGGTCAGCACCACGGCGGGCAGGCCGGGGGAGAGGTCGGCCTCGACCTCGACGACGTGCCCGGTCACGCCGAGCAGGCCGACGCTGAGGACGCGCGCATAGCTCATCGCCGGCCCGGTCAGAACGCCGCGCGGATGTGGGTGACCTGGTCGGCGCCTTCGGCCGGGACGAGCACCTCGATCACGTCGAAGCGGACCTCGCGGGGGTGCTCCGCCGCCTCGGCGAGCCAGCGGAGCGCGAGTTGGCGCAGCTTGCGCATCTTGCGATGAGTGACCGCGGCGGCCGGCGGGCCGAACCGGCCGTCGCGCCGGGTCTTCACCTCGCAGAAGACGATGTCGTGGCCATCGCGCAGCACCAGGTCGACCTCGCCGTCGGCGCAGCGCCAGTTCCGGTCGAGGACCACGAGGCCCTGCTCCTGGAGGTGCTGGGCCGCGACCTCTTCGCCGTACGCCCCTACCGCCTGCCTTTGCGTCGTCATGGCGCACAACTTGGCCCGCCCGCCCGGGCAGCGCACCCCGCCGACCCCCCGGATCTGTGGACAGAGCGCAATTGTGGAAAACCTCTGTGTCACCGTCCAGGTGTGTTATGCGCCCAGCGGTGGCGTCCGTGTCCGCAGTCACTTAAGTTGCGAGATCGTGGAAGGACGCCGCTACGCCGATGACGCCGAGCCGAGCTGGTATTCCGGGCCCGGCCAGTACCCCCGCACGCCTGAGCCCGAGATTTCGGGCTCGATCCCCGCCAACCCGTACGACTCCGGCATCCACGAGCGGCCCAGCGGCGCTTTCCGGCTCCCGGACCAGCGTGCGGCCGCGACGACCGGCAGCCATGCGCGCCCGCCCGAGCCGGAGGCACGTGTTCCCGTACGCGGAACCGAGTACCCGACGATCCGGCCGACCGGCGACATGGTGCCCGCGGCCCCCGAGCCCATGGCCGAGCCGACCGCGCTGGTGCCGCCGGTGACCCCGGAGCGCAAGGAGAAGGTCTACCAGACCCGGCGCCCGGTTACGTCGATCATCGTGGCCGTCGTCATGGTCGTCCTGATGATCCCGGTTGTCCGGTTGCTGTTCGACGCCACCTTCGCCGGTGACCCGGACGCCCGGGGCATCGTCCCCGCCGTCCTGCTCACGCTCGGCTTCACGCTGACCGGCATCGGGCTGTACTCCGTGGCCCGCAGCGGCCCGGTCGCGCGCGAGGCCTGGCTGCGCCCTCCGGTGGCGTACCTGCCGGCGGGTTTGATCTTGCTGGTCGCGGCCGGACTGGCGGTGGCCTGACCGCGGACAGGGGTCCGGCGAAGCTTGGCGTATGCTGGTTGACGGCGACCGCCTCGTGCGGTCGACCTCGCGTGCCCTCTGTCAGGTCCGTCCCGGAAACGGGAACGGGGCCGACAGCGACGGCCCTCCCTGGTCTCGATCATCTCGGGTCCGACCGTGGCCGCCGACCGGGCACCAGGACGCTCGCCGCCGGTGAGCGTGACAACCAGGGACCACAGGGAGTAACCCACCATGGCCGTCGTGACCATGCGCCAGCTGCTGGAGAGCGGTGTCCACTTCGGGCACCAGACCCGGCGCTGGAACCCGAAGATGAAGCGCTTCATCTTCACCGAGCGTAACGGCATCTACATCATCGACCTGCGCCAGACGCTCGATTACATCGAGAAGGCGTACGCGTACGTGCGGGACACCGTCGCCGAGGGTGGCCACATCCTCTTCGTCGGCACCAAGAAGCAGGCGCAGGAGGCCATCGCCGAGCAGGCGACGCGGGTCGGCCAGCCTTACGTGAACCACCGTTGGCTGGGCGGCATGCTCACCAACTTCCAGACCGTTTACAAGCGGCTCCAGCGCATGAAGGAGCTCGAGGCTCTGGGTGACCTGACCGGCACCGCCGCCGGGTACACCAAGAAGGAGACCCTCCAGCTCTACCGCGAGAAGACCAAGCTCACCAAGACCCTCGGTGGCCTCCGGGACATGACCAAGACGCCGTCGGCGATCTGGGTCGTGGACACCAAGAAGGAGCACATCGCGGTCGACGAGGCTCGCAAGCTGGGCATCCCGGTCATCGCGGTGCTGGACACCAACTGTGACCCGGACGAGGTCGACTTCCCGATCCCGGGCAACGACGACGCGATCCGCTCGGCCGAGCTGCTGACCCGGGTCATCGCGACCGCCGTGGCCGACGGCCTGATCGCCCGTTCCGGCCGGGGCCGTGGCGGCGCCGAAGAGAAGCCGGAGCCGGGCGCCGTCGCCGCCGGCGAGCCGCTGCCCGAGTGGGAGCGCGACCTGTACGAGGGCGCCGAGAAGAAGGCCGCCGAGGCGCCTGCCGCTGAGGCTGCTGAGGCTCCGGCTGAGGCTGCTGAGGCCCCCGCGGCGGAGGCCCCCAAGGCCGAGCCCGTGCCGGCCGCCGCGGCTCCCGCCGAGTAATTCTCCGACGAAGCTGACATCGAGAGAGAGTCATGGCTAACTACACCGCCGCGGACGTCAAGAAGCTCCGCGACCTGACCGGTGCCGGCATGATGGACTGCAAGAAGGCGCTGGACGAGGCGGACGGCGAGTTCGAGAAGGCCGTCGAGTTCCTGCGCATCAAGGGCGCCAAGGACGTCGGCAAGCGTGCCGGCCGCACCGCGGCCAACGGCATCGTCGCCCACTCCGGCAACGCGCTGCTCGAGCTCAACTGCGAGACCGACTTCGTCGCCAAGACCCCCGACTTCGTCGCGCTGGGTCAGCAGCTGGTCGAGCTCGGCGAGCAGAACAAGGTCGCCGACGCCGCCGCTCTGCTGGAGGCCACCCTGGCCGACGGCAAGACGGTCGCCGACACGATCCAGGAGTACTCGGCCAAGATCGGCGAGAAGATCGTCCTGAACCGGTTCGTGATCCTCGACGGCACCGTCGCGGTCTACCTGCACCGCAAGGCGCAGGACCTGCCGCCCCAGGTCGGCGTCCTCGTGCAGTTCGAGGGCAAGAGCGACGAGACCGGCGAGGACGACGCCCGCGCGATCGGCATGCAGATCGCCGCGATGCGCCCGCGTTACCTCACCCGCGAGGAGGTGCCGGCCGAGGTCGTCGACTCCGAGCGCCGCATCGCGGAGGAGACCGCCAAGGAGGAGGGCAAGCCCGAGAAGGCTCTGCCCAAGATCGTGGAGGGCCGGGTGAACTCCTTCTTCAAGGACTTCGTCCTGCTCGAGCAGTCCTCGGTCCTCGACAACAAGAAGACCGTGAAGCAGATCGCGGACGCGGCCGGCGTCAACATCACCCGGTTCGTCCGGTTCGAGGTCGGCCAGGAGTAAGCGGGCCGCCGTTGGAGCAAGGGAGGCCGGGTACGCGATTCTGCGTCCGGCCTCCTTCTCCCATAAGGTCTCTGCTGAACATGAAGGGAAGGCGGGTCTCATGACGTTGGTGACCGAGCAGGCAGTTACGGTTGACGATCCGACCCCACCGCCCACACGGCCGCGCCGGGTCGTGCTGAAACTCTCCGGCGAGGTGTTCGGCGGCGGCGCCGTGGGCGTCGACCCCGACATCGTGCAGGGCATCGCCCGGCAGATCGCCACCGTCATCCGGCGCGGCATCCAGGTCGCCGTCGTGGTCGGCGGCGGCAACTTCTTCCGCGGCGCCGAGCTGCAGAAGCGTGGCATGGACCGCAACCGCGCCGACTACATGGGCATGCTCGGCACGGTCATGAACGGCCTGGCCCTCCAGGACTTCCTGGAGAAGGAGGGCATCGAGACCCGGGTGCAGACCGCCATCACGATGGCCCAGGTCGCGGAGCCCTACATCCCGCTGCGTGCCATCCGCCACCTCGAGAAGGGGCGCGCCGTCATCTTCGGCGCCGGCGCCGGCATGCCGTACTTCTCCACCGACACCGTGACCGCCCAGCGCGCCCTCGAGATCCACGCGGACGTCGTGCTGATGAGCAAGAACGGCGTCGACGGCGTCTACACCGCCGACCCGCGCATCGACCCTGATGCCGAGAAGCTCGACCGCCTCACCTTCCAGGACGTGATCCAACGGGGGCTTCGAGTGGCTGATCAGGCCGCTTTCAGCCTGTGTGAGGAGAACAACCTGCCCATGCTGGTCTTCGGCGCCCAGGGCGACGACACCATCATCCGCGCGGTCAGCGGCGAACGAATCGGCACCCTGATCACCGCCTGACAAACCCCCGTCCGACCGCCCCGCCGCCCTAAAACGGACTAAAGGCTTATCCCACCGAAGAAAGCAAGGAGGCGAGAAGAGCCGGTGATCGACGAGACCCTCTTCGAGGCCGAAGAAAAGATGGAGAGCGCGGTCGAGCACGCCAAGGAGGAGTTCGCCGCGATCCGCACCGGCCGGGCCACTCCCGCCATGTTCTCCAAGATCGTGGTGGACTACTACGGCGCGCCCACGCCGGTGACGCAGATGGCCTCCGTCGGCGTCCCGGAGCCGCGCATGGTCATCGTGAAGCCCTACGACGCGTCCCAGCTCGGCCCCATCGAGCGGGCGATCCGCGACTCGGACCTCGGGGTCAATCCCAACAACGAGGGCACTCAGCTGCGCATCCACCTGCCGCAGATGACCGAGGAACGCCGCCGCGAGATGATCAAGGTCGCCCGCGGCAAGGCGGAGGAGGGCCGGGTGGCCATCCGCAACGTCCGCCGCAAGGCCAAGGAACAGCTGGACAAGCTGGTCAAGGACGGCGAGGCGGGCGAGGACGACGGCCGCCGCGCCGAGAAGGAGCTCGACGACACGACCCACAAGTACGTGGCCGTCGTCGACGAACTCCTCAAGAACAAGGAAGCCGAGCTGCTCGAAGTCTGATGTCCTACCTCGATCCGCGTGCCGGGCAGAGCGCCGGCGACGAGACGACCGTGCCGGCCTGGCACGCGGGCGAGGACGCCCAGACCAGCCAGCTCCCCCTGGTCCCGACCCCCACCACTGAGCAGAAGCCGGGCAAACGACGCGCCGGCGGACGGGCCGGCCGTAACCTCCCGGCCGCCATCGGGGTCGGGGTGGGCCTGATTCTGGTGGTTCTCGCTTCCCTGGTCATCTGGCCGGACGCCTTCCTCGGCGTCATCGCCGTGGCCTCCGCCGTCGGTGTCTACGAGATGGTCCGCGCGCTGCGCGCCTCGGGCGCCGACGCCCCGCTGATCCCGCTGGTCGCCGGCTCTCTGCTGATGGTCGGCCTCGCCTGGTACGACGGCCCCGACGCGCTGCTGCTCGGCCTCCTGGTGACGATCGCCGCATCGGTGATCTGGCGCATAGCCGACGGCGCCGCCGCGTTCCGCCGCGATCTGGTCGCCAGCGTCATGATCTCGATCTACGTGCCGTTCCTGCTCAGCTTCGGCGTGCTGCTCCAGCTGCCGGATGCGGGCGAGGACGGCCGCTGGCGTGTGTTGTGCACCCTGCTCGCCGTTGTGCTGTCCGATACCGGTGGCTACGCGGTCGGCGTCTTCTTCGGCAAGCACAAGATGGCGCCCTCGATCAGCCCCGGCAAGACCTGGGAGGGCTTCGCCGGCTCGGTCCTGTCGGCCGCCATCGGCAGCTCCCTGCTGCTCCACTACCTGCTCGAGATCCCCTTCTACTGGGGCCTGGTCTTCGGGGCGGTCCTGTCCATGGTCGCGGTGGCCGGTGACCTGGCCGAGTCCATGCTCAAGCGCGACCTCGGCCTCAAGGACATGAGCAACCTGCTGCCCGGTCACGGCGGCCTCATGGACCGGCTCGACTCGATCCTTTTCGCCGTTCCCACCGCGTACCTCCTCTTCGCCCTGATCGGGGCGAACACGTGAACGGCGCGTACTGCGGCCAGCGTGCGAGACTGGTTGTGCCATGACGATTCTTCCGGTCATCCCGACCAGCCCCGACCAGCCCGACGCGGTCGCCATCCGTCGCCGCCCGTCGATGCCCCCACGCCACCTCGCCGACCTCGACCTCGCGGCCCGCAAGGCGGCCGTGACCACGCTCGGCGAGCCCGCGTTCCGGGCCAAGCAGCTCTCGACCCACTACTTCGGCCGGCTCGTGCGCGACATCGACGAGATGACCGACCTGCCGGCCGCGACCCGGGCCCGGCTCACCGGCGACCTGCTGCCCACGCTGCTCACCCCCGTACGGGAAATGGCCTGCGACGACGGCGCGACGCGGAAGACGCTGTGGCGTCTGCACGACGGCGCGCTGGTGGAAAGTGTCTTGATGGGCTACCCCGACCGGGTGACGGCCTGTGTGTCGAGCCAGGCCGGCTGCGGCATGGCCTGCCCGTTCTGCGCCACCGGCCAGCAGGGCCTGACCCGCAACCTGTCCGTCGCCGAGATCGTCGACCAGGTGGTCTATCTGGCCGGGGTGGCGGCGAGCGGCGCGGTCACCGGCTCACCGCCGCGGCTGTCGCGCGTGGTCTTCATGGGCATGGGTGAGCCGCTGGCCAACTATCCCCGCGTGATCGAGGCCGTACGCCGGCTCACCACTCCGGCGCCCGAGGGGCTGGGACTTTCGCAACGGCACATCACCGTCTCCACCGTGGGTCTGGTGCCCGCGATGCGCCGGTTGACGGCGGAAGACCTGAACGTGACTCTTGCGCTGTCCCTGCATGCCCCCGATGATGATCTGCGCGATGAGCTAGTGCCCGTCAATCAGCGCTGGAAGGTGGCCGAGGTGCTCGATGCCGCGTTCGAGTACGCGGCCCGGACCGGACGCCGGATCTCGATCGAGTACGCCCTGATCAGGGACGTCAACGATCAGCCCTGGCGCGCCGACCTCCTCGGCAAGCTTCTGCGCGGCAAGCTGGCGCATGTGAATCTGATCCCGCTCAACCCGACCCCGGGCAGCAAGTGGGATGCGAGCCCGAAACCGGTCGAGCGCGAGTTCGTCCGCCGGCTGCGTGAAGCCGGGGTGTCGACGACGGTCCGCGATACCCGGGGCCGGGAGATCGACGGCGCGTGCGGCCAGCTGGCCGCGGGCGAGCTCACGGAGGCGAGCGCTGGGGGCGCCGCACCCGACGCGGAGGTGGCACAGTGACTGGGCACAGGTCCCAGCGAGCGGAGTGGGAGACGTTGTGACGAGTCAGGGGCAACGTTTCCGGCGGCGTGCGTTGCGCCGCGGCTACAAGGTTGACGAGGTCGACTCCTTCCTCGACCGTGTCGAGGCGACCCTGGCCGGTGAGCAGGCGGGCCCGCCCGTCGGCGCCCAGGAGGTCCACGACGTCGTCTTCCGCGTGCGCTTCGGCGGCTACGACGAGTGGCAGGTCGACCTGCACCTCGACCGTGTCGAGCGGCAGTTGGCCGAGCTCGAGGACCGTGGCGGCCGCGGCGCGCCCGCGCCCGACCCGATGCGCGACTCGCTGCGCGGCGGCCTGTCCACCGGCAGCTTCGGCGGTGGCGGTCCCATGCAGGGCAGCATGGGCGCCGCGATGAGCGGTGGCGGGGGTGGCGGGCGCATGGCGCCGCCCACCGAGCGGCTCCCCGCTCCGCCGATCCGCGACGACCGTTTCCAGCAGCAGCCCCCGCCCCGTGGCGGCCAGATGCAGCCCGACCCGTACGGCGCCGGCCGCTACGACGAGCCGACCGGCTACGGCCAGCCGCAGCAGCCTCAGCTGCCGCAGCGGCCGACTCAGCAGCCGCCCGCCTACGACCGTGACCCGCGCGGCTACGACCAGGGCTACGACAACACGGGTGGCTTCGAGACGCCGACGGGCTTCGACGGCTTCGAGGCGGGCCGGCACGGCAAGACCGACATGACCGCCGAGATCCGCATGCCGCAGCGCGAGCAGCAGGACCCGCGTGGTGGCTACGGCGGCCCGCCGATGAGTGGTCCGCCCATGGGCGGCCCGCCGATGGGCAACGCCCCGATGAGCGGCCCGCCCGGCGCCTACGGCGGTCAGCAGCCTCAGCTACCCCCGCCGATGGGCGAGCCCGGTGGCGAGCTCTACCGGGTCGACCAGTTGCGGCGCACGTTCCAGCCGCGGCGCTTCGGCAGTGGCTACGACCCCGCCCAGGTCGACCGGCTCTTCGAGGGCATCCTGCAGGCGATGACGGGCCGCGGCCCGATGCCGGTGCCCGAGAACGATCTCGACATGTTGCAGTTCGGCCTGGTGTCGGGCGGCTACTTCGAGGCCGAGGTGGACGCGGCTCTGCGTGAGGTGAAGGACATCCTGACGCGTCGTCGCTGACCCCAGACATGGAAAAGGCCCGCGTGCTGCGGGCCTTTTTCGTGTGCCGGTGCGGTCAGTGGTCGTCGGGACGCAGCCCGTTGCGCCGCAGCACGGCGTCGACGACCAGCGCGCCGATCAGGCCGACGACGAAGAGGACGATCCAGATGTTCTCGGTGTTGCCCTCGTGGTTGCCCCAGAAGAACATCAGCAGAATCACGGCGCAGACGATGGCGCCCTTGCGCCCACGCTTGCGGTTGCCCGGCTTGAGCTGGTCAGGGGCATACACCGGTTCTTGATCGGCAGCCACGCCTAGGTCCTTCCTCTCCAGGGCGATCTATCGCGTCCAGTTTCGCACGACGCCTCCGCGCGCGGCCCACCAACCCGGACCCGGTACCTTCGATGCGGCCGGGTTCTTGGATCGAGGGAGTAAAGGTGCGGATCACAGGCACTGGACACGCGAGCATGCGGATCGACACCGCCGCCGGCAGCATTCTGTGCGATCCGTGGGTCAATCCCGCATATTTCGCCTCATGGTTCCCATTCCCCGACAACTCGCTGCTGGACTGGGAGACGCTGGGCGACGTCGACTACCTCTACGTGTCGCACCTGCATCGCGACCACTTCGACGCCGAGCACCTGAAGCGCTTCGTCAGCAAGAAGGCGACGGTGCTCCTGCCGGAGTACCCGACCAGCCAGCTCGAGGACGAGCTGCGCGAGCTCGGCTTCAAGAGCTTCCTGAAGACGAAGTCGGACGAGGTGCACGAGCTCGACGGCGGCCTCAAGGTGATGATCCAGGCGCTGATCAGCCCGACCGACGGCCCGATCGGCGACTCGTCGCTGTGGGTCGAGCACGACGGCGTCCGGGTGCTCAATCAGAACGACGCCCGCCCGACCGACCTCACCCGGTTCAACGAGCTGGGCCACGTGCACGCTCACATGCTGCAGTTCAGCGGCGCGATCTGGTACCCGATGGTCTACGAGCTGCCCGAGGCGGCCAGGACGGCCTTCGGCAAGCAGAAGCGCGACCGCCAGTTCGACCGCACGTGGCGCTACATCGACGACCTGAAGGCCGACCACGTCTTCCCGATCGCCGGCCCGCCCTGCTTCCTCGACGACACCCTCTGGCAGTTCAACGACATCTTCGGTGACGAGGGCAACATCTTCCCCGACCAGTCGGTCTTCCTGGCGGAGTACGCGAAGGTCGGCGGCACGAACGGCATCGTCCTGCTTCCGGGCAGCGTGACCACGCTGTCCGACAAGTCGGCCGAGACGACCCACCCCGTGCCGGTCGACGAGTTCTTCGCCAACAAGCAGCAGCACCTCGAAGAGATGCGCGAGCGCAAGGCCCCGGTCATCGCGGCCGAGAAGGCCTCCTGGCGCCACCCCGAGATCGACGTGCTGGGCGCGATGAAGAAGCGCATCGAGCCGCTGCTCGAGGAGTCGCTCTACATGGCACAGGGCGTCGGCGGCCCGGTCCGCTTCGACCTGACCGACTCGTTCGGCCCCGACGGCGAGATCGTCGAGTCGATCGTCGTCGACTTTCCGGGCAAGCAGGTCCGCCCCTACGCCGACGAAAAGGTGCGCTACCGCTTCAAGACCGGCCGCGCCCTGATCGAGCACCTGATCCACATCGACGAGGGCGACTGGGTCAACTCGCTGTTCCTGAGCTGCCGCTTCTCCGCCGCCCGCATCGGCCAGTACAACGAATACGTCTACGCGTTCTTCAAGTGCCTGAGCGAGGAGCGCCTGCAGTACGCCGAGGGCTGGTACGACGAGCACGAGAAGGCCGTGGAGGCCGAGGACACGGTTCTGGGTGAATGGACCGTCCAGCGCCGTTGCCCCCATCTCAAGGCCGATCTGAGCCGCTTCGGCATCGTGGACGGCAACGTGCTGACCTGCCAGTTGCACGGCTGGAAGTTCGACCTGCCGAGCGGGCGCTGCCTGACCAGCGTCGGCCACAAGATTCGCGCCGAGAAGACGGCTGAATAACCAGGGTCAAGAGCTGGATGTCGTGGCGGGGCGGCGGGTTACAGACCGTCGCTCCCGCCGAGGGCCCGGCCGGGCCGAGCAGGCGCTGGCGCGCCAGAACGCTCGACCCACCCGGGCGACCTGCGTGAGTGGTCACGCTCGAAAACCGAACAGCGCCGGTGGCTGAGGCCCGTACGCGGGGCTCAGATGGCGAGGTCTTCGAGGATGCGCTGGGCGGCGTTGTGGCCGGCGGCGCCGATCACGCTGCCGGCGGGGTGGGCGCCCGCGGAGCCGGCGTAGAGGCCGTCCAGGCCCGTGGCGTAGGGCATGCGCTCGTTGAAGGCGACCGTGTTGTCGACATGGTGGATGTGGCCGCCGGTGATGCCGAAGTGCTCCTCGATGCCCGGCGGCGTGAGCGGCATCATGTCGACGACCAGGTCGCGGGTGCCGGGGGCGTAGCGCTCGCAGATGTCGAGCAGCTTGTCGACGTAACCGGGCAACTCGGCTTCCCAGGACGAACCCGCCGGCGCGTACGGCACTGATTGCACGAACAGCGCCGACGAGTGATTGCCCGCGGCGTCCTGCAGCGACGGATCGACGGTCGTGTGCAGGTACCACTCGATGGTCGGCTCGGACGGCAGCCGGCCCGCCTGCACATCGGCCCACATGGCGCGCAGCGCGGCCATCGGCGAGTCGGTGCCGCCCGCCCCGGCCAGACCGGCCGAACCGGGCAGCAGGTGGATCGTCGAGCCGAACGGCGACGCCGTGCCGGGAGGCAGGCAGCTGAACGCCGGCAGGCCGCTCAGGGCCAGGTTGAGCTTCAACGTCGTGCCCGTGCGCTTGACGGCCGCCATCCGCGACGTCAGCTCGGCCGGCAGGGCCCCGTCCGGAACGAGCGACATGAGCCGGTACGGATCGCAGGAGCCGAGCACGACCCGCGCGCCGATCGAGCGGCCGTCGGCCAGGACCACCCCACTGGCGGCCCCGCCGTCGACGGTGACCGCCGACACCGGCGTACCGGCGATGATCTGGGCCCCGGCTGCCCGCGCCGCATCGGCGAAGATGCGAGTGACCGTGCCCATGCCGCCCTCGGCGATCATCCACGTGCCGTCGGAGCCGGGCAGGCGGCACATGTTGTGGGCTAGGAAGTTGTGGCCCGTGCCGGGGTCGTCGGGGCCGGCGTTCAGCCCGGACAGGCCGTCGGTCACGGCGTACATGCTCATCAGCAGTTCGCTCTTGAAGCCGAACCGGGCCAGGTAGTCGGCGACGGAGCCGCGCACCAGGTCGATGAACGTGCTCTGCAGCTGGGGGCGGATGAAGCGGTCGGCGGTCTCCTCGACGCTGCCGGGTTCCTCGAGCCAGGCCGGGGCCAGGTCGGCCCGGAGCGCGCCGATCTCGACCGCGAGCTGCTCGTCGGCGGCGACGTCACGCGGCGAGAAGAAGCGGGCGAGCTGGTCGCGGGTGGCGGCGTGGTCGCGCCCGAACAGCAGGTAGGGCGAGCCGGCCGGGCCGGGCGTGGGCAGGAAGTAGTGCGGGTCGCGGCGCAGCACGGGAATGGTCACGTCGAGCGTGCGCAGCAGCTCGGGCGGCATCAGCCCCAGCAGGTAGGAGCCGGTGGAGTGGCCGAGACCGGGCGCCTGGGCGAACGGGTGCTCGGTGCGCGCGGCGCCGCCGATCACCTCGGAGGCCTCGGCGACGACGACGCTCAGGCCGGCTCGGGCGAGCAGGACGGCGGAGACGAGGCCGTTGTGGCCCGCTCCGATGATCACTACGTCGGTCCGGGCGGGGAGGGTGGTCATGACGACCGAGAGTAGCGCGGGTGTACGTGAAGTTTCCTCAACTGTTCGTACGTGAAAAAATCAAGTCAAGATTCACGTCGAGTCTGAAAGGCGCTGGCACTGCGGGTGGCCGTGTAGCCGGCCAGCACGATCACGTGGAACAGGTAGAGCCAGAGGCCCACCGCCACCGTCCCGCCGATCTCGTCGAACCCGCCGAACGGCGCCCCCAGGTTGAGGGGCAGCGAGCAGAAGAGCACGAAGCCGTGCAGGAACCCGGACAGGTTGGCCGCGGTGAACGACCCGACCAGGATCGTCGACAGCCAGCGCGGCCGGCCCGGCGCCACATAGCGGAAGACCCAGATCAGCACCGGCGTGAGCACCAGCCAGGCGGCCAGGAACGACAGCACGACGCCCAGGAAGGAGTACCAGCCACCCCGGACCCAGAGCGCACTGGTCGACGGCAGCGCCAGAAACATGGCCAGCAGCAGGGCCGGAGCAGCGGCGAGCAGTGGCAGCCACAGCAGGCGGCCGCGCCAGCCGACCATGGGCTCGCTCCCGGGCGTACGCAAGGACACAAAAGCTCGGCGGAGCCCCTCCCCGTAGAGGGTGGCCGGCAAGAGGCTGGCCAGCGCGAACAGCGGCGTCAGGTGCAGCCCCGCCTCGATCAGCGCCGACAGCGCCCGAGGCGCCCCGATCGCATCCGGCAGCGCCGCGATGGTGTGCCCGGTGAGCCGCCGCACACGATCGGCCCCCGCGATCCACCCGGTGATCCAGATGGCCAGCAGCGCGATCGGCACCACCGCGATCCCCGCATAGAACGTGACGGCCGCCGCGTGCAACGCCAGATCCCGCCCCTTGAGCGGCCGGAACGGCGTACTCGCGACTCGGCGCGCCCGCGCCACCCACCCCGGCATGGCCACCTCTTACCCCGTTGTCCACAGGCCGACGCGGGCCGATGGCGACGATCCGGGAAGATGGGCGGCATGCGCGACCTCGTACTGCTCGGCTCGACCGGGTCCATCGGCACCCAGGCCATCGACATCGTGCGCCGCAACCCCGATCAGTTCCGGGTTGTCGCGCTGGGCGCGGGTGGGGGCAACGTCGAACTGCTCGCTGCCCAGGCGCTCGAGCTGGCGGTCGACGTGGTCGGCGTGGCCCGCTCCACCGTCGTCCAGGATCTGCAGCTCGCCTTCTACGCCGAGGCGCAGCGCCGCGGCTGGGCGACCGGCGATTTCAAGCTGCCCCGGATCGTGGCCGGGCCCGACGCGATGACCGAGCTGGCCCGGCAGCCCTGTGACGTCGTGCTCAACGGCGTGGTCGGCAGCCTCGGGCTCGCGCCCACACTGGCCGCGCTCGAAGAGGGCCGCGTCCTCGCCCTGGCCAACAAGGAATCCCTGGTCGCCGGGGGCCCGCTCGTGCGCCGCCTTGCCAAGCAGGGGCAGATCGTCCCGGTCGACTCCGAGCACTCGGCCCTGGCCCAGTGCCTGCGCGGCGGCTCCGCGGGCGAGGTGCGCCGGCTCGTGCTGACCGCCAGCGGGGGAGCGTTCCGCGGCCGCCGGCGTTCCGAGCTGACGAACGTCACACCGGAGGACGCGCTCAAGCACCCCACGTGGGACATGGGCCCGGTCGTCACGATCAACACCGCCACGATGGTGAACAAGGGGCTCGAGGTGATCGAGGCGCACGAGTTGTTCGGCGTCTCCTACGACGACATCGAGGTGATGGTGCACCCGCAGTCGGTGCTGCACTCGATGGTCGAGTTCACCGACGGCTCCACGCTCGCCCAGGCCAGTCCGCCCGACATGCGCCTGCCGATCGCGCTCGCGCTGGCCTGGCCCGAGCGGGTGCCCGGGGCCGCCGCCGGTGTCGACTGGCGTGAGGCCCACAACTGGGAGCTCCGGCCCCTCGACGACGAGGCGTTCCCGGCCGTACGCCTGGCCAAGCAGGCCGGCCGGGCGGGGCACTGCCTGCCCGCCGTCTACAACGCCGCCAACGAGGAGTGTGTGGCCGCTTTCGTCGCCGGTCGGCTACCTTTTCTGGGCATCGTCGACACGTTGGAACGGGTCCTCGAGGCGGCTCCCGGATTTGCCGAGCCGAGTACCGTCGAAGAGGTGCTCGCCGCCGAATCGTGGGCGCGTGCCCAGGCGCAGCAGATGATCGCTACGGCGGCAGAGGGAGCTTGATGTACTACTGGCTGGGATTCGCCGCGTTCGCGCTGGCCATCCTGATCTCGGTGAGTCTGCATGAGCTGGGCCACATGATCACGGCCAAGCGCTTCGGCATGAAGGTCACCAAGTACTTCGTCGGTTTCGGCCCGACGATCTTCTCGTTCCACCGGGGCGAGACGGAGTACGGCCTCAAGCTGATCCCGCTGGGTGGCTTCTGCAAGATCGTCGGCATGACGCCGCAGGACGACGACGTCGCCCCGGAGGACCAGCCCCGTGCGATGTGGCGGTTCCCGGTGTGGAAGCGGACGGTCGTCATGTCGGCCGGCTCGATCACGCACTTCCTGCTGGCCGCCGTGGCCGCCTGGTTCGTGGCCATCTCGATCGGCCTGCCCAACACGGCCTACCCGCAGACGAACGCCGACCAGGCCAAGGAAAAGCCGGTCATCACGATCAGCGAGTGCACCTGGATCGAGATCCCGACCACCCAGCAGGATTGCGTGCCCGGCCAGAACGGCGGGGTCGCCGGCCCGGCGTACGCGGCCGGCCTGCGCGACGGCGACCTGATCACCCAGGTCGGCGACCGCCGGATCACCACGTACGGCGATCTCACCGAGGCCATCCGCACCCTGCCCGCGGGCAAGGTCCCCTTCCAGTACGAGCGGAACGGCGCCCCCGCTACGGCCGAGGTCGACCTGATCGCGGCCCAGCGCAAGCCGATCACCGACGACGACGGCCCCATGAGCACGGTCTCGGTGGCCGGCCTCGGCTGGGACTACAAGAGCCTGCCGACCCAGATCACGTACAACGCGGCCGAGGCGTTCCCCGCGACCGCCGACTACGGCTGGTTCCTGTTCAAGAACACGTTCGAGGCCATGAAGCGGATCCCTGACAAGATCCCCGCGCTGTGGCACTCGATCACCGGCAGCGAGCGCGACCCCGAGACCCCGATCAGCGTGATCGGCGCCAGCCGGCTCGGCGGCGAGGCCTTCGAGCACGGCGTGCCCGAGCTCTTCCTCAACGTCTTCATCTCGTTGAACGTCTTCATCGGCATCTTCAACCTGCTGCCGTTGCTGCCGCTCGACGGCGGTCACATCGCGATCGCCTGGTACGAACGGGTGCGCTCGTGGCTCTACTCCCGGATGCGTAAACCCGACCCGGGCCGCGTCGACTACTACAAGCTGATGCCTGTCACCTACGCAGTCATCCTCATTGGCGGTGTGTTCACCCTGCTGACCGCCACCGCTGACATCATCAACCCGATCACGATCTTCAACAGGTGATGCGAAAGTGACCGCTGTCAGTCTCGGAATGCCGGCCGTGCCCCCGCCGCCGCTGGCCCCACGTCGGCACAGCCGGCAGATCATGGTGGGCAACGTGCCGGTCGGTGGCGGCGCGCCGGTCAGCGTGCAGTCGATGACGACCACACTCACCGCCGACATCAACGCCACGCTCCAGCAGATCGCCGAGCTCACCGCGTCCGGCTGTCAGATCGTCCGGGTCGCGGTGCCCTCGCAGGACGACGTCGAGGCGCTGCCCGCGATCGCCAAGAAGTCGCAGATCCCGGTGATCGCCGACATCCACTTCCAGCCGAAGTACGTGTTCGCGGCGATCGACGCCGGCTGCGCGGCGGTCCGGGTCAACCCGGGCAACATCCGCCAGTTCGACGACAAGGTCAAAGAGATCGCGAAGGCGGCCGGCGACGCGGGCATCCCGATCCGCATCGGCGTCAACGCCGGCTCGCTCGACAAGCGCCTGCTGCAGAAGCACGGCAAGGCCACAGCCGAGGCGCTGGTCGAGTCGGCGCTGTGGGAATGCTCCCTGTTCGAGGAGCACGGCTTCCGCGACATCAAGATCTCGGTCAAGCACAACGACCCGGTCGTGATGATCCGGGCCTATCGGCAGCTCGCCGAGCAGTGCGACTACCCGCTGCACCTCGGCGTGACCGAGGCCGGCCCGGCGTTCCAGGGCACGATCAAGAGCTCGGTGGCGTTCGGCGCGCTGCTCGCCGAGGGCATCGGCGACACGATCCGGGTGTCGCTGTCGGCCCCGCCGGTCGAAGAGATCAAGGTCGGCAACCAGATCCTCGAGTCGCTGGGCCTGCGCGAACGCGGCCTCGAGATCGTCTCCTGCCCCAGCTGCGGCCGGGCCCAGGTCGACGTCTACACACTCGCCGAGCAGGTCACGGCGGCGCTCGACGGCTTCCCGGTGCCGCTGCGCGTGGCCGTCATGGGCTGCGTCGTCAACGGCCCGGGCGAGGCGCGCGAGGCCGACCTGGGTGTCGCGTCCGGCAACGGCAAGGGTCAGATCTTCGTGAAGGGCCAGGTCATCAAGACCGTCCCCGAGTCGATCATCGTCGAGACCCTGGTCGAGGAGGCCCTGCGCCTGGCCGACGAGATGGGCGCCGAGCTCCCCGAGGAGCTGCGCGACCTGCTCCCCGGCCCGACGGTCACGGTCCACTGACGCGCATGGCGTGATGGAGCCCCGCTTCGGCGGGGCTTCATACGTCTAGAACAGGACCGTCGCAAACGAGCCGGCCGACACGAAGCCGCACCTGGCGTAGACCCGCCGTGCTGCCGCGTTGTAGTCGTTCACGTAGAGGCTGACCGTGGGTGACACACGTCGCAGTGCGTCGCGCACCACAGCGGCCATCGCCGGCGCGGCCAGGCCCCGGCCGCGGAACTCCGGGTCGACCCAGACGCCCTGCACCTGCGTCGTCCGGTTGGTGACGATCGCCAGCTCGGCCTTGAACACGACCCGGTCGCCGACGAATCGCGCGTACGCCCGCTTGCCCTTGACCAGTTCGGCGATGCGCCGCCGGTAGCCGCGTCCGCCGTCGTCGAGCAGCGGCGAGACGCCGACCTCTTCGGTGTACATCGCCACGGCGGCCGGGAACAGGGCGTCGACCTCGCTGGGCCGCACCAGCCGCACCTCGGGGTCGGGCGCGATCGACGGGTCGCGGTCGGCGACCATCAGCGGCTGATGCGGGCGCACGTCGCGGGCCCGGCCCCACTGCCCGCCCAGCCTGTCCCACAGGTCGAGCACCGCCTCGGACCGCCCGATGATCGACGAGCAGATCCGCGGCTCGGACCCGAGCACCTCGGCGAAGGCCGCCGTGGCTGTCGGCGTCGAGCAGACCGGCACCAGATGAGCGCCCGACCAGATGATCGACTCGACGCGACGGCCCTGGCCGTACCCGAAGATCCGACCGTCGGAGCGCCACCAGCTCAGCCCGTGCGCCGCCACCCGCTCGGCGATCTGGGCGCCGGCGTAGGGATCACGGTCGAGGACTCTCTCGACCTGCGCGCGCTCGGACTCACCGAGCTGGCGAATCGGCACCGTCAGCACAGCTATCACATTGCCAGATCTGCGACCCTCCACGCCCGTCGCAACCCCTTCCCGCGAAGAAACCCTTGTCGCCGATCTGTTGCCGATATATCGTCTACGTATCGGCAACAGATCGGAGATAGTCATGAGGAACATCCACCACGGCCACCACGGCTTCCGCGCCCGCGGCTTCACCTTCCCGCCCGGGTTCCCCTTCGGCGGCCCCGGCGACTTCGGCGGCGGTGGCTTCGGTCCCGGCGGCCCGTTCGGTCCCGGCGGTCGCGGCCCCCGGCGCGGCGGCCGCGGCTCACGTCCCAACGTCCGCACCGCCGTCCTGGCGCTGCTTCTCGAGCGCCCCATGCACGGCTACGAGATGATCCAGGAGCTCGACTCCCGCACGAACGGCATCTGGCGGCCCAGCCCCGGCTCGATCTACCCCACGCTGCAACTGCTCGAGGACGAGGGCCTCATCGAGGCCGAGGCAGCCGGCGGCCGCAAGAGCTACCACCTGACCGACGCCGGCCGCGCCGAGGCCGAGACCGCCGGCGAGAACCCGCCGTGGGCGAGCATCGGCGACGACACGATGTCCCAGGTGCAGGACTTCCGCGACGCCGCGGTCGGCATCATGGGCGCGCTCAAGCAGGTCGGCTTCAACGGCACGCCCGAGCAGCGGCAGCGGGCCCTGGAAATCCTGAACGAAACCAAGCGCAAGCTGTACGCCATCCTCGCCGACAGCGAGTAAGGGTGGCCCGGTGATCAGGCGGGCTCGACGAAAGGCGCATTCCACGGGGGTGCGCCTTTCCGCGTTTCCCGGTCAGCGCCGTGCTGTCACTAGACCTGGAGGACCGGGCGGTGGTCCAGCTCCAGCGCGCCTGTCACGCCTTTTCGGAGGTACGCGGCGTGGGCAGCGCCCAACGGCACCCGACGCACGGCTCACCCGCGACGCCGGCGCCGTACGCCTGGCCGCCACGGGGCAACCCGCCGCTGCGGACGGCCTGACTGCAACGCATAGCCGTACCCGACTTCCGACCAGCGGCGTGAACGGAACGCGTGGCCGTTCCAGGCAAGGAGTTGACGCGGCCATTCCGGCTGACTAGCGGCCACCTGGGCGTTCCGGGTTTCGGCTTGTGGCGCCGTGGTGGGGATGCGACGCGCCGTGGTGGCCGGCTTGCGGCCGGCGCTGGGGTGCAGCGCGCCGCTGTAGCTGGGTGCGGACCTGAGCCGCGGCGGTGGTATGCGGCGCGCGGCGGTGGAGCGGCGGTGGTATGCGGCGCGCAGCGGTGGAGCGGTGGCGCGCGGAGGTGGCTGGGTGCGGCCTGGAGGCGCGGGGATGAAATTGGTCCCGCCACTCGTGGGCCTCATGGCGGGAGGCTCGGGGGAGGGGGTAATCGTCAGCGGGGATTGGCGAAGGCCAGGGCGATGGAAGCCGGCTGGCCGGGCCACGTTCCGAACAGGACGGCGCCGGGCGGGGAGACGGCGTGGTTGAGCAGGCGGGGGACCGTCAGGGTGAGTTTGTCGGTCTCGATGACCGTGGGGTCGGACGGGTCGGTGCTGAGGATCGCGGTCACGGCGCGGGCCTCGGCGATGTCGGTGGAGATGTTGCTGGTCGTGATGTTCATGCTGGGCTGGCGGGGCTCGAGGTGCCCGTCGACCTCCATGAATTCCTGGGCCTGGCCGCTGCCGGTGAGCAGGGCCTGCGCCAGCGCCTCGGCGTAGACGGGGTCGCCGGTGGCGTCGTACACCCAGCGCATGCCCAGCGTCGAGTGCTCCGTCGTGCCGACCAGCCACTGCTCGGCGCCCTCGACCGGGGCGCCGTGATAGGTCAGCGGCACCTGGTAGGTCATGCCGCTACCGGCCGTGACCAGCAGCGTTTCGATGCCGACCTCGCCCTCCGGGTCGTCGAAGCGGTAGGATGCCACCCGCTCGACCGGGGCGCCGGCCTTGCCCGCGAACCACGAGCGGCCCGGGAGCCACGCCGCCAGCAGTTCAACCTTGGTGGGACTCAGAGTCGCCTTGTGGATCAATGCCATGAGCGGCATCGTAGTTTCCCCGCGCCCGCCTCGGGCAGTCGCTTTCCGGGCAAAACTGGTAGCGCTCCCATGCCTGGCAGCCGGACCGGCGGCACCCTCCCGCGTTCAGCCACGTGGTCGCGGTCTGGCGCCGGCCGTCGTCAGGGTGATCATTCCGGGTCGAGGCGGATAAAACGGTCGCCGGCAGCGTGAAGGCGGCGGCACCCCGGCAAGGTCGGAGTTGGTCGGGCCGGGGTGCCTGACCGGCTTGGGGACGGCAATGCGAGGTCCCTGGTGGTGGCCGAACCGGGGCCACGCCAACGGCCGCTGGAGTCGGTCGCCCAGGGTCGAGCAGGTCGCCTTGACGACGGTGACCCGCCCTCTGGTCAGCGGCCGAGGGCGGTGAGCAGGTCGAGGATGGCGGACGTGTCACCCGAGTCCAATGTGGGGGTCGGCAGCAGGGCCATGGCCGGCACCGTGATGCCGGCCCGGACGTACGCCTCGACCTTGGCCCGGCACTCCTCGGGCGAGCCGTGCACGATAAGGTCGTCGACCACTTCGTCGGGGATCGCGGCCAGGGCGCCCTTGCGGTCGCCCGACGACCACGCCTGCCACATCGGGGTCAGCACCTCTTCGCGGCCCAGCCAGCGGTGGAAGGCGGCGTAGGCCGGCACCGTGAGGTACGCGGCGATCATGCGGCGGCCCAGGCGGCGGGCGTGGCCGGCGTCGTCGGTAGGGCAGACGAAGATGCGGGCGGCCACGTCGAAGTCGGGCTTGTCGGTTTTGACCTCGGCCAGCGCGGTGTGGACGTCCCGCGCGGAGAGCCAGTTCAGGATCACGCCGTCGGCCTCGGCCGCGGCCAGCCGGAGCATGCCGGGGCGCAGCGCGGCCAGCATGATCTGCGGAGGCGTGGCCGGTGGGCGTTCGAGGCGGAACCGGCGTACGAAGAAGGTCTCGAACTGACCGTCGACGAGCTCGCCCGCGAGCGCCGGCCGCAGGAAGCGCAGCATGTCGCGGCAGCGCTGGAAGGGCTCGGTGAACTCGGCGGCGTTCCAGTCGCCGACCACCACGGGCGACGAGGCGCCGATGCCGAGCTGGAACCGGCCGGGCGCCGTCTCGGCCAGGGCAGCCGCGGTCATCGCCAGCAGGCCGGGGCCCCGGGTGAAGACGGGCGCGACCGCCGTTCCGAGCCGCAGGCCGGGTGCCCACGCGGCGGCCAGGGTGAGCGGGGTGAAAGCGTCCGAGCCGGCTACCTCCGAGGTCCAGAGGTCGGTGAAGCCGGCGTCGGCCAGCGTCCGGTAGACCGCGGCGTGCTCGGACAGCGGGATCCCGCTCAACGGAACGGTCATGCCCCATCGCATCGACATGCCGATGATCCTGCCTGGCCCGGGCAGTGAGGTCCACCATCAAGGTGTGTGCGTCGATCGGTGGCCGTGGACTGGCCCGTGCGCCGGGTCGGCGGCACCGCCGCGTAAAGCGATGGTGCCGCCGAAGAGGGGTCAGCCTGTGGTGCGCGAGCGCCAGGCAGTGGCCCAGGAGGTCTTGCCGTTGGTGCGCAGCAGCGACCCCTCGTAGACGCGGGCGCCCGCCGCGAGCAGGCCGGCCCCGGTGACGGCCATGATCACCAGGGTGAGGAACGGCTCCCAGCCCGCGGCGTCGCCGTTGAAGATGCGGGTCGGCATCGCGATCGGCGCCGAGAACGGGATGTACGAGAGGATCCGCATCGCGGACTCGTTCTCGCCCAGGAAGATGACCGCGAAGAACGGCAGCATGACCGCCATCTGCACCGGCTGCGAGACGCCGTTGAGGTCCTCGGGGCGCGACGCCAGAGCGCCCACCCCGGCCCACAGGGCGGCCAGCATCACGAAGCCGACCAGGAAGAACGCGACGAACCAGCCGATCGTCGGCTGCAGCAGGGTCAGCACCCCGCTGTCGAGCCCGGCCAGCCGGGCGCCGATCAGCGTCACGATCGCTATCAGCGCCACCTGCCCGAACGCCAGCAGGGTGAGCGCCGCGACCTTGCCCGCGAGCAGGGCCCGGGTCGGCACGCTGGCGACCAGGATCTCGACGATGCGGGTCTGCTTCTCCTCGGTCACGCTCTGCGCGATCTGCAGGCCGAACAGGAACGACGTGAAGAAGAAGACGAACGCGAGGGCGAACGGCACGATGTAGGCCAGGAACGGGTCGACAGCGTCCGGGTCGAGCAGCCGCACCGGCGGCTGTGTGCTGAGCGCGTTCACCACCTCGCCCGGCCTGTCCTGCATGGCGATGACCTCGGGGCCGGCCACCACGGCCGCTTCCACCTCGCCGTCGCGGACGAGTTGCTCGGCGGCCGCGTCATCGGCGACCACCCGCACCTCGAGGTCCGGCTGCTGCTGCAGGCGGGCGGCGATGGCCTGGTCGGCGACCGCGACCTTGTCGGAGCTGTCGGAGAAAAGGACCGGAAGCACCGTGACGGCGATCGCGAACAGCAGGAAGAACACCGTGCTGAAGATGAACGTCTTGTCGCGCAGCCGCACCCGGATCTCGCGGGCGGCGACGACCTTGGCGGCGTCGTAGGTGGTCATCGGACGACCTCTCGGAAGATCTCGGTCAGGGACGGGACGACCGGGCCGAACGACCGCACCGGGCCCCGTTCGAGCGCGGCGTGCAGCACCTTCTGGTCGTCGAAGCCGGGGTCGAGGTCGAAGACCGCCCGAGGGCCATCGAGGTCGAGCAGCGTGACTCCGGGCTGGTCCCGCAGCCAGCCGGCGTCGGTGTCGACCACGAGCTGGTAGCGCGGCAGGGCGTGCTGGGCGCGCAGCGCGCCCCGGTCGCCGGCGGCCCGGATCTCGCCGTCCGCGATGATCACGAGGTCGTCGCACAGGCGCTCGACCAGTTCCAGCTGGTGGCTCGAGAAGAGCACCGGCACGCCCGCGGAGGCCCGGTCGCGCAGCACGTCGACCATCGTCTCGACGGCGATCGGGTCGAGGCCGGAGAACGGCTCGTCGAGCACCAGCACCTCGGGCTCGTGGACCAGCGCGGCCGCCACCTGCGCCCGCTGCTGGTTGCCGAGCGACAGCTTCTCCAGCTTCTCGCCGGCCCGCTCGCCCAGCCCGAGCCGCTCGAGCAGTCTGGCCGTACGCTCCTCGGCCGCCGCACGGCTCAGGCCGTGCAGCCGCCCGAGATAGACGACCTGGTCCTGCACGGTCATCTTCGGGTACAGCCCACGCTCCTCGGGCATGTAGCCGAACCGCTGGCGGATCTCGCGGGTCAGCGGCTTGCCGTCCAGCGTCACCTCGCCGCTGTCGGCGGCCAGCACGCCGAGGATGATCCGCATGGTAGTGGTCTTGCCGGCGCCGTTCGCGCCGACGAAGCCGGTCAGTTTGCCGCTCCCGACGGGGAACGAGACGTTCCTCAGGACGGCCCGGTCACCGAAGCTGCGGCTGACGGAATCGACGTTCAGCATGCCTTCGACGCTAGGCGATACGGTCGGCGAACGCGTCCGGCTCGAGCATGATCCACGGGGTCCTTCGCGGGGAGGACTACCCGCCCGGGCGGACGACCCCCAACTCGTACGCCAGCACCACCGCCTGCGTGCGGTCGCGGGCCCCGAGCTTGGTCAGCACGCGGCTCACATGGGTCTTGACGGTGGTCTCGCCGAGGTGCAGGGCGGCGGCGATCTCGGCGTTGGTGGCGCCCCCGGCCAGCTCGACCAGCACCTCGTGCTCGCGCGGGGTCAGCTCGCCGAGGCGGGCAGCGGGTTCGGCCCGCGGCGTTCCGGGCCGGGCGAAGGCCGAGATCACCCGGCGCGTGATCTCGGGCGCCAGCAGGGCGTCCCCGCGGGCCACGACACGGACCGCCTCGACCAGCGATTCCGGCGAGCTGTTCTTGAGCAGGAAGCCGCTCGCGCCCGCCTCGAGCGCCGCGAACAGGTAGTCGTCGCGGTCGAACGTGGTGAGGATCAGCACGGACGGGCCACCGCCGGCGGCGACGATCCGGCGGGTTGCCTCCAGGCCGTCCATGCCGGGCATCTCGACGTCCATGAGCACGACGTCGGGGGAGTGCCGGGCGGTCGCCTCGACGGCCTGGGCGCCGTTCTCGGCCTCGCCGATGACCTCGATGTCGTCCTCGAGCCCGAGGATCACCCGGAAGCCGGTGCGGACCAGCCGGTGGTCGTCCGCGAGGAGGACCCGGATCACGACGACGCCCCGACCCGTTGCGCGGGGACCAGCGGCAGCCGGGCGCGTACGCGGTAGCCGCCGGCCGTCCGGTTGCCGGTCTCGACCGCGCCGCCGAGCAAGGCCACCCGTTCCCGCATGCCGATCAGCCCCATCCCGCGGTCGCCGGCCGCCGCCGCGGCGCCCCGCCCGTCATCGGCCACGTCGACCTCCAGCTGGCGGGCCAGATAGCGCAGCCGGACGTCGATCGTGGTCGCTCCCGCGTGCTTGAGCGCGTTCGTCACGGCCTCCTGCACGATCCGGTAGGCGGCCTGTGATGTCGAGTCGGGCAGCGGCACCGGGTCACCGTAGACCGCGTACTCGGCCGTGAGCCCGGCCTCGCGCACCCGGTCGAGCAGCTCCGCCACGCGGTCGACGCCGGCGCTGGGCGCGGAGACCGGCTCGTCGGCCGTGCGCAGGGCGCCCAGCATCCGGTGGAGCTCGTCGACCGCCGTCCGCGCGCCCTCCTCGACCGAGGTGAGCGCGTCGCGGGCGGTGTCGGCGTTGCGGTCCATGGCCCGGCGCGCCGCCGCGGCCTGGATGCCCATGACCGACACGTGGTGCGCGACGACGTCGTGCAGCTCGCGGGCGATCCGCATGCGCTCAGTGACGACCGCGCGCTCCTCGGCCGCCGCCCGGGCCTCGCGCAGTTGCTCGGCCTGCTCGACCAGCGCGGCCTCGCGGCGGGCGGACAGCCAGGCGGTCTCGCCGAAGAAGTAGGAGAAGCCGAAGACCACCAGATTCATCAGCACCTGGGCGACGAGCGCGGACAGCAGCGGGGGCAGCTCGCCGGTGCCGTCGGCGAAGTCGCTCGCGTCGATCGACTCGGCCGCTATGAGCCAGGCGATCGCGAGCCAGCCGAACATCACGGCGATGACCGTGATCCGCAGCCAGCGCGAACGGCCCCGGTCGCGGCCCCAGGCGCCGGCGGCGTAGATCGCCGCGAAGATCGCGCCCGAGGCGAACTGAATCTCCTGCGCCTCGCGGACCTGGCCCGCGACGAACACCACGGCGATGACCACGAGGACGATCTCGGGGTGGCTGCGGCGCCAGATCAGCGGGACGGTGACGGCGAACGCGAACGCGAGGTGCTCGGCCGCGCTGCGCTCGACGCCCCACACGAACAGCCCGACGCTGCGGCTGAGCATGACGTGGAACAGCGCCGCGGCCACCACGACGAGGCCGATGACCAGGTCGATGCGGCGCTGGCGCGGGGTCGGCCCGGGGCGTTGCCAGTCGTCGAGGCTGCGCATGCCCACAGGCTCCCACACGTCCGGGCGCGAGCTCAGGTCGCGCGGCCCTCGGGCATCTCTGTTCGGCCGGCGCGGAAATAGCGGGGCTTCGCGATGTCCGGGTGGGTCTGCGTGGGGATGTCGGCGTCGTCCTCGGGGGTCAGGACACCGCCCAGTTCGCTGATGCGGCGGTGGGCGGCGGCCAGCCGGTCTTCCAAAGTGACGATGCGGCAGGCGGCGCCGAGCTGGATGCCCTCGTCGAGCAGTTGGCGGGCGCGCAGGGCGAGGTGAAGCTGGTGACGGGAGTAGCGGCGGTGGCCGCCGAGGGAGCGCTCGGGCTCGATCAGGCCCGCGGCGCCCAGGCTGCGGAGGAAGGCCGGGGTAACGCCGATCATGTCGGCGGCGCGGCCCATCGTGTACGCCGGGAAGTCGGCGTCGTCGAAGGTCGTGCTCATCGTGCCCTTCCGGGGGTGACCAGGGGGTGCACAATCCAAGGCCCCGGCGGGTAACCGGGGCCTTGGCTTTTCAATTCTGGTGCCGGCCGTCGCCGGCGCATGCGGTCGTCCGCCTGCGTGCCGCTAGCGAACCACCTGAGTGAAGGGCATCGGCTGCGATCACCTCTTGTCGGGTCGGGGACGTTGCGCTTGCGCGTTGCTGCGGTATCTCGTCCTCCTTAGCCAACTCAGGGTCTGTGCCATGTGCTTGTCGGCTGTGCGTGGCCGACGACACAGACTCTATTCCGATCACTCCCGGATTTCTAGGGCCGACGCTGTAGATTTTTTGGACAAATCGCAAAAGGTATTCGTGTTATCGCAGGTGACGGTTGGGGTGTGAGCGCGGCGGCGCGGGACGGGCGCAGGGCGCGGCGATGCCGCGTGAGAGAGAGGTGACCGCGCCCCGCGCCGCCGCGGGCCCGGGGCGCCGATGGCTGCTCCGGGGAACTCGCGAAGCCTGCCGAGGGCCCGCGTCTGGCTATGAGTGTGCGGCGGGCTGCCGTTCGCGGGCAACGCAATTAACGCTCCGCATTGACGTGCGTAACACAGCGGGGAGATCATCACGGCACGCCGTGGCCTCGGTCACAGCAACCCCTCGGTAAGGGAGCCGCACATGAGCGTCAACCCCGCACCCACCACCGACGAAGAACGCCTTGCCCAACTCGGCTATCAGCAGGAACTGCATCGCCGACTGTCCGGCTTCTCGAACTTCGCGGTCTCCTTCTCGATCATCTCCATTCTGGCCGGCGCCATCACCTCCTACGGCATCGCGATGACCGCGGGCGGCCCGATGGCCATCACCCTGGGCTGGCTGTTCGTCGGCGTCATGGTGACCTTCGTGGCCCTGGCCATGGCCGAGGTCTGCTCGGCCTATCCGACCGCCGGCGCGCTCTACTGGTGGGCGGCGGCACTGGCCAAACGCAACAAGCCCGCCTGGGCCTGGTTCATCGGCTGGTTCAACTTCCTCGGCGAGGTCGCCGTCACCGCCGCCATCGACTTCGGCGCGGCGATCACCACGTCGGCCTTCCTGAGCCTGACCTTCGACATGGAGGTCACCACCGGCCGCACGTTCCTGATCTTCCTGGTCATCATCATCGTGCACGGCCTGCTCAACACGTTCGGCGTCAACCTCGTCCGGGTCCTCTCGGACGTCAGCGCCTGGTGGCACCTGGTCGGCGTCGCGGTGATCGTGGGCGTCCTCGCGATCGTGCCGGACAACCACAAGCCGCTGTCCGAGGTCTTCACCGAGGTGCACAACGCCACCGGCTTCACCTTCGCCGGCGCCGGGGTCTACGCGGTGCTCATCGGTCTGCTGATGGCGCAGTACACCTACACCGGGTACGACGCGTCAGCGCACGTGGCCGAGGAGACGCACGACGCCGCCCGGGCCGCACCGCGCGGCATCGTGCTGTCCGTGGTGGTCTCGGTGATCGCCGGCTTCGTGCTGCTCACCGCGATCACCTGGTCGATCCAGGACTACGAGGCCGAGCGCACCACCGAGCTCGGACTGCCGCCCGCGCAGATCTTCATCGACGCCGCCGGGCACAACACGGGCACCTTCCTGCTCTTCATCTGCATGGTCGCGCAGTGGTTCTGCGGCATGGCCTCGGTCACCGCGAACTCGCGGATGTCGTACGCCTTCGCCCGGGACGGCGCTCTGCCCGGCTCGCGGCTGTGGAAGAAGGTCAACCCGCGTACGGGAACGCCGACCAACTCCATCTGGCTGTGCGTCACGCTGTCGACCCTGCTGGTGCTGCCGTCGCTGTGGAACACGACGGCCTACCTGGCAGCGACCTCGATCGCCGTGATCGGCCTCTACATCGCGTACGTCGGACCGGTGTTCCTGCGCCGGATGAGCCCCGACTTCCAGCCCGGACCGTGGAGCCTCGGCAAGTGGAGCGCGCCGATCGGGTGGCTCGCGATCGTCTGGGTGGTCGTCATCTGTGTCCTCTTCGTGCTGCCGACGGCCGGCCCGATCACCGCGAGCAACTTCAACTACACGATCTTCGCGGTGCTGATCGTGATCGCCTTCGCCACGATCTGGTGGTTCGTGAGCGCCCGCAAGTGGTTCACCGGGCCGAAGCAGAATCTGATCGAGAAGGCCGCGCACGGCGAAACGACGATGCCGACCGAATGATCGCCTGGGGCCGGGCGGGATCACCCCCGTCCGGCCTCCTCTCACAAGGGGACAACCTGATGGACCTCGAGGAACTGGACGTCTCCGTCGACAACGGGAGCATCGACACGGTGCTGCTGGCGCTGACCGACATGCAGGGGCGGCTGCAGGGCAAGCGGCTGCACGGCCGCTACTTCATGGACGAGGTGGTCAGCGGGGGCAGCGAGGGGTGCAACTACCTGCTCGCGGTGGACGTCGACATGAACACCGTGGACGGGTACGAGATGTCCTCGTGGGCCAGTGGCTACGGCGACTTCGTGATGAAGCCGGACTTCACGACCCTGCGCCGGGTGCCCTGGCAGGAGGGGACGGCGCTGGTGCTGGCCGACCTCGAGACGACCGGCGGCGAGCCCGTCTACGCGTCGCCCCGCCAGATCCTCCAGCGGCAGCTCGACCGGCTCGCCGGGCACGGCCTCACCGCGTACGCGGGAACCGAACTTGAATTCGTTCTTTACCGGGACACGTACGAGCAGGCGTTCGACAAGGGATACCGCGACCTGACCCCCGCCAACCAGTACAACGTGGACTACTCGATGCTCGGGACGGCCCGGGTCGAGCCGTTGCTGCGCCGCATCCGCAACGACATGTACGGCGCCGGACTGCTGCCCGAGAGCGCCAAGGGCGAGTGCAACCTGGGCCAGCACGAGATCGCCTTCCGCTACGCGGACGCGCTGACCTGCGCCGACAACCACGTGATCTACAAGAACGGGGCCAAGGAGATCGCCGCCCAGGAGGGCATGGCGCTGACCTTCATGGCCAAGCCGAACGCGCGCGAGGGCAACTCGTGCCACATCCACTTCTCGCTGCGCGGCGCCGACGGCAAGTCAGCCATGCTCGGCGACGGGCCGGCGCATCTCAGCGTGACCGGGCAGCGGGTGCTGGCCGGGCTGCTGGCCACGATGCGCGAGTTCAGCCTGCTCTTCGCGCCCAACATCAACTCGTACAAGCGGTACCAGCCGGGGTCGTTCGCCCCGACCGCGCTGCGCTGGGGCGTCGACAACCGCACCTGTGCGCTCCGGATCGCCGGCCACGGGCAGGGCATGCGCGTCGAGAACCGGGTGCCGGGCGGGGACGTCAATCCCTACCTGGCCATCGCGGCGCTGGTCGCGGGGGCGCTGCACGGGCTGGAGAACGAGCTCGAGCTGGAGCCGGAGACGCCGGGCAACGCGTACGAGGACGCGACGGCCGACCGCGTGCCGACCACCCTGCGCGAGGCCCAGCAGTTGTGGCTGGGCAGCGAGGTGGCGCAATCGGCGTTCGGCCCCGACGTGGTCGGCCACTACGCGAACATGGCCCAGGTGGAGCTGGCCGACTTCGACCGCGCCGTCACCGACTGGGAGCTGCGCCGCGGATTCGAACGCATGTGACCATGGGATCTGTGACGACTACTGACGTGATCAACCCGGCGACGGGCGCGGTCTTCACCACCGTTCCGTCGCTGGATCTGGCCGCGACCGACGCCGCGATCGAGCGGGCCCAGCGGGCGTTCCCGGCCTGGCGAGCCGTGGCGCCCGGCGACCGGGCCCGACTGCTGCGCCGGTTCGCGGCCGTTGTCGACGCGCACATCGACGAGCTGGCGGAACTGGAGGTGCGCAACGCCGGCCACACCATCGGCAACGCCCGCTGGGAGGCGGGCAACGTGCGCGACGTCCTCGACTACTACGCCGGAGCGCCCGAGCGGCTCAGCGGCCGCCAGATCCCGGTCGCCGGCGGTCTGGACGTGACGTTCCACGAGCCGCTCGGCGTGGTCGGCGTCATCGTGCCCTGGAACTTCCCGATGCCGATCGCCGGCTGGGGTTTCGCCCCGGCGCTGGCGGCCGGCAACACGGTCGTGCTCAAGCCGGCCGAGCTCACCCCGCTGACGGCGATCCGCCTCGGCGAGCTGGCGCTCGAGGCCGGCCTGCCCGAGGACGTGTTCCAGATCGTCCCCGGCAAGGGCTCGGTCGTCGGCCGGCGGTTCGTGACCCATCCGGCCGTACGCAAGATCTGTTTCACCGGCTCGACCGAGGTCGGCAAGGGCATCATGGCGGGCGCGGCCGACCAGGTGAAGCGGGTGACCCTGGAGCTGGGCGGCAAGAGCGCCAACATCGTCTTCGCCGACGCCGACCTCGAGAAGGCGGCCGCGAGCGCGCCGTCGTCCGTCTTCGACAACGCCGGGCAGGACTGCTGCGCCCGCTCGCGCCTGCTCGTGCAGGAGTCGGTGTACGACAAGTTCCTGTCGCTGCTCGAACCGGCGGTCAAGTCGTTCCGGGTCGAGGAGCCGTCGAACGCCACCGCCGAGATGGGCCCGCTGATCTCGGCCGGTCACCGGGCGGCCGTGGCGTCGTACGTCGAAGGGTCTGATCTTGCCTTTGCCGGTGCGGCGCCCCAGGGCGAAGGCTGGTGGTTCCCGCCGACCGTGCTGCTCGCCCACTCGACCGCCGACCGGCACTGGCGCGAGGAGGTCTTCGGTCCGGTGCTCTCGGTGCTGCCGTTCAGGGACGAGGCCGACGCCGTCCGGTTGGCCAACGACACCGAGTACGGGCTCTCGGGCTCCCTCTGGACCCGGGACCTCGGCCGGGCGCTGCGCGTCTCGCGGTCCGTCGAAACCGGAGCGCTCAGCGTCAACAGCCATTCCTCGGTGCGCTACTGGACCCCGTTCGGCGGCATGAAGCAATCCGGACTGGGTCGTGAACTGGGCCCCGATGCCCTCTTGTCCTTCACCGACGTCAAGAACGTATTCCTGGCCATGGGAGATTAAGTGGAGCGTTTGCAGGATCGCGTCGCCGTCATCACGGGCGCCGGCAGCGGAATCGGACTCGCCACCGCGCGGCGGTTCGCGGCCGAGGGGGCCAAGGTCGTCGCCGTCGACATCTCGGAGGAGGCCGGCCAGGCGATCGCCGCCGAGACCAAGGGCGAGTTCGTCGCGTGCGACGTGTCCGACGAGGAGCAGGTCAAGGCGCTCTTCGACGGCGTCGCCGAGCGCCACGGCCGGGTCGACATCGCGTTCAACAACGCCGGCATCTCGCCACCCGACGACGACTCCATTCTGGTCACCGGCCTCGACGCCTGGGAGCGGGTGCTGAAGGTCAACACGACGTCGGTCTTCTTCTGCTGCAAGTACGCGATCCCGCACATGCAGCGGCAGGGCAGGGGCTCGATCATCAACACGGCGTCGTTCGTGGCCCTGCTCGGCGCCGCGACCTCGCAGATCGCCTATACCGCGAGCAAGGGCGGGGTGCTGGCGATGACCCGGGAACTGGGTGTGCAGTTCGCCCGGGAGGGGATCCGCATCAACGCGTTGTGCCCGGGCCCGGTCGCCACCCCGCTGCTGATGGACCTGTTCGCCAAGGACCCCGAGCGGGCTGCCCGCCGTCTGGTCCACGTGCCGATGGGCCGGTTCGCCGAGCCCGACGAGATCGCGGCGGCGGTCGCGTTCCTGGCCAGCGACGACGCGTCCTTCATGACCGCGTCGCAGTTCGTGGTCGACGGCGGAATCACCGGCGCCTATGTAACTCCGCTGTGATTGTTTAAGACTCCGTTTACACGGGCACCCGTCCCTTACACCCGAATCGTCGGGTGCAGGGGTCGAATCCCTGCTCGCGCTGGTCGATCCCGGTGCGGGTGGGACAGAAGGACCCGGGCGCGGGGGGGGGGGGGGGGGGGGGCGCCCGGCCCCCCGCCCGGGGGGCCGGGGGGGGGGGGGGGGGCCCCCCCCCCCGGGGGCGCCCCCCCCCCCGCCCCCCCCCCCCCCCCCCCGCGCCCCCTTTTCTCAGCCGTTCCGCGGTTGATCCGAAACTTGATCTGGCTACGGTGACGAGATGCGTCCGATCATCGGCATCACGACCTATGTGGAAACGGCCACCTGGGGCATTTGGCGTGATTTGCCCACCACGCTGATCTCGCACGACTACGTGGCCGCGGTCATCCAGTCGGGCGGCCGTCCCGTGCTTCTGCCGGAGCACGAGGACACCGATGTGCTGGAGATGCTCGACGGTCTCGTGCTGGCCGGCGGCCCCGATCTGAGCCCCGAGTTCTACGGCGCCGAGCCCGGGCCGCTGACGGTCACATCACCCGATCGGGACCGGGCGGAAATGCTCCTCGTCCGGCGGGCGTTGGACACGGACGTACCCGTTCTTGGCATCTGCCGTGGCATGCAACTGCTCACGGTGGCCGCCGGTGGCACCCTGCACCAGCATCTGCCCGACGTTGTCGGTCATGAGAAGCACCGCCCGGCGCCCGGCGTCTACGGCGAGCACGACGCGTCGTTCCAGCCCGGCAGCCGCATCGCCGGCCTGATGGGTGACGACCTCGCCATTCACTGCTTCCACCACCAGGGCGTGGCCGATGCCGGAAAGCTCACAGTCACCGGGCGCGCCGAGGACGGCCTCGCCGAAGCAGTCGAGGATCCGGACCGAAGGTTTGTTCTGGGGGTGCAGTGGCACCCCGAAGTCGTTCGTGACGAACGGCTCTTCGGCGCGCTCGTCGCCGCGGCGCGCCGGCACCACAGCTAAGGAGGAAAGCACCACATGCGCAGGCCCCTCATCGGCATGACCGCGTACGCCCAGCAGGTCCAGTACGGCGGTAACGACCTCATGGCAGGCATGCTGCCCATGACGTATGTGCGAGCCGTGCACGCCGTAGGTGGCCGTGCGGTGCTGATCACCCCGGACGATCCCGGCGCGGACGTCCTCGACTCGCTCGACGGCATCGTCTTCAGCGGCGGCGGCGACATCGACCCGGCCTACTGGGGAGCCGAACGGCATCCGGCGACCGAGATCGACAAGGAGCGGGACGACGCCGAGATCCTGCTCATGCGGGCCGCGCTCGAGGCCGACCTGCCGCTGCTCGGCGTCTGCCGGGGCATGCAGGTGATGGCGGTGGTCGGCGGCGGCTCGCTGCACCAGCACCTGCCCGACGTGATCGGCCACGACCGGCACCGCGCCGCGGCGGGCACCGACCCGTTGGCCGCGGACGCCTCCGCCTACGGGCGGCACGACCTGATCACCGAGCCCGGCTCCATCGTGCGCGGGCTGCTGGGCGGGCACACGATCGTCAACTCGTTCCACCACCAGGCTGTCGACGACCCGGGCTCGTTCACGCCGACGGGCTGGTGCCCCGACGACCGGGTCATCGAGGCCCTGGAAGATCCGGACCACGCGTACGCGGTGGGCGTGCAGTGGCACCCCGAGCGCACGAGCGACCTCCGTGTCTTCGCCGGTCTCGTGGAAGCGGCGGCCCGGCGTTCCGGATTGAAGCCGCAAGCCTTCGCCGCCTGACCGCCGGCGCGCCGGGGTCGCGCCGCGATGTTACGGTGCTGAACCGAACCGATTGGTCCAACGAGCGGGAGGGTCAGGGGCGTGAGCTCGGACGACGTCCTTCCGGGCCGGCTCCGCGCGGCCTTCGAGCGGGGCGGCGAGATGGGCCGCCGCATGCTCGAGCTCGACTGGTCGGCCAGCCCGATCGGGCACCCCGCCGGGTGGCCGCCGGAGTTGCAGAGCGCGGTGGCCACGATGCTCGCCTCGCGGGCTCAGATCGTGATCTTCTGGGGCCCGGAGTACTGCGCCCTCTACAACGACGCCTACATCCCGGCTGTGGGCGACAAGCACCCCACTTTCCTGGGGCGCCCCGGCAGCGAGATGTGGGCCGAGGCGTGGTCGGTGCTCAAGCTCCTGTTCGACGGGGTACGGGCTGAGGACGAGGCGTTCTGGGCGGCCGATCATCCGTTCATGCTCGATCGGCACGGCTTCCTCGAAGAGACGTACTTCGACATCTCGTACGACCCCGTCCGCACCGCGGACGACCAGGTCGACGGCATCTTCTGCATCGTCTCCGACACCACCGGGCGGGTGCTCGGCGAGCGGCGGGTGCGCACGCTGAGCGCGCTCGGCTCTCGCCTGGCCGACTCGCCCGACCAGGCGGCCCTGGCGGCCGAGGTGTCGGCGGTGTTCGCCGAGAACGCGGCCGACGTCCCGTACGCCGAGCTCGTCCTCGTGGACGACGGGAACGAGCCCGGGCCGCTGCACCCGGTCGTGCGCCGGGTGATCGACACGGGGGAGCAGGCGACGGCGACCCTTCGCGAGATCGCCGATGCGCCGCCCTCGGCCGCCGACCGGGCGCTCGTGCTGCCGGTCAGCGTGGGCACGCAGCGGGCCGGCGCGCTGGTCGTCGGGGTCAGCCGCTATCTGGCGCTGAGCGGCGGCTACCGCGACTTCCTGGAGCTGGCGGCGGCGCAGATCTCGCGGGCCGTGGGCAACCTGCGGGCGTACGAGCAGGAAAGGGCCCGGGCTGTCGAGCTCGCCGCCCTGGACCGGGCGAAGACCAACTTCTTCTCGAACGTGAGCCACGAGTTCCGTACGCCGCTGACCCTGATCCTGGGCCCGCTGGAGGACCTGCTCGACGACCCCGCGCTGCCCGCCGGGCAGCGCGAACGGCTCCTGCCCATGCAGCGCAACGGCTTGCGGCTGCTCAAGCTGGTCAACACCGTGCTCGACTTCTCCCGGCTCGAGTCGGGCCGGCTGCGCGCCGCCTACCAGCCGACCGACCTCGCCGACTACACAGCCCGGCTGGCCAGCACGTTCCGTTCGGCTGCGGAACGGGCCGGCCTGGTGCTCACGGTCGACGCGCCGCCGCTGCCCGCGCCGGTCCACGTCGACCGGGAGATGTGGGAGAAGATCGTCCTCAACCTGCTCTCCAACGCGGTGAAATTCACCCGCCAGGGTCGCATCGAGGTCCGCGTCCGGGCCACCGACCGCGGGGCCGAGCTCACCGTGCACGACACCGGCGTGGGCATCCCGGCCGACCAGCTGCCGCTGCTCTTCGACCGTTTCCACCGGGTCACCGGGGCCTGGTCGCGCAGCCACGAGGGCACCGGCATCGGCCTCGCCCTGGTGCGCGAGCTGGCCGAGCTGCACGGCGGCTCGGCCTGGGCCGAGAGCGAGCCCGGCGAGGGCAGCGTCTTCACGGTCACCGTCCCGTTCGGCACAGCCCATCTGCCGGCCGACCGCCTCTCCGGCGGCGGCGAGCGCGTGGTGGCCGAGTTCGACAGCCGCCCGTACGTCGAGGAGGCCGAGCACTGGTGGACCGGCGACGAGCCGGCGCCGTTGCCCGGCCCGCCGTCCGATGTGACCGGTCGCCGCCGCGGCCGCATCCTGCTGGTCGACGACAACGCCGACCTGCGCGACCACCTCGCCCGGTTGCTGCGCCCGTTGTGGGACGTCACCACCGCGGTGGACGGCCGGGCCGCCCTCGAACTGGCCGAGCGCAACGAGTACGACCTGGTGCTGACCGACGTCATGATGCCCCGCCTGGACGGCTTCGGCCTGATCGCCGCCCTGCGCGCCGATGAACGCACCCGGCAGATGCCCATCGTGGTGCTCTCCGCGCGGGCGGGTGAGGAGGCGTCCAGCGAAGGGCTCGCCGCCGGCGCCGACGACTACCTGGTCAAGCCGTTCTCGGCGCGCGACCTGACCGCCCGGGTGCGGGCCAACCTCGACCTCGGCCAGGCCCGTCGCGAGATCATCAGCCGGCTGCGCGGGCTGGTCGACACGGCCGTCGCGGTGAGCACCGTGCGCACCACGGCCGAGGTGCTCGACATCGCCGCCCGGCACGTGCGCGACATGACCACGGCCGGCCGCGTGGTGGTCACCGTGCCCGGCGCCCGGGCCGAAGTGGACGCCGGCGCCGACCCCGCGACCCGGCCCGACGTCGTGCTGCCGCTGCCCGACACGTCCGGCGCGACCGTCGGCGAGCTGCGGGTGTGGGCCTCTCCGCAGGGCACCCCGGAACCAGCGGTGCTCACCCAGCTGGCCCGCATCATCGGGCTGCGGCTCGAGAATGCCCGGCTCTACGAGGCCGAGCACCGGATCGCCAGCACCCTGCAGCACAGCCTGTTGCCGCAGACCCTGCCCCGGGTGCCCGGCGCCGTCGTGGCCAGCCGCTACCTGCCGGGCAGCTCCGAGGCCGAGGTCGGCGGCGACTGGTACGACGTGATCGCCGCCCCCGGCGAGCAGGTGTTCCTGATCATCGGGGACGTGGTCGGCAAGGGCGTGCAGGCGGCGGCCGGCATGGGCCAGCTGCGCAACGCGCTCCGGGCCTACATCCTCGAGGGCTTCGACTGCGGCGATGCCCTGACCAGGCTCAACCGGCTGGTCGACAACCTGGGCCGGCGGCAGTTCGCGACCGTGGTCTGCGTGCGCTTCGACCCGCGGCAGCGCCGGCTGCACTACTCGTCGGCCGGCCACCCGCCGCCGGTGCTGGTGCCGCCGGGCGAGGCCGGCTCGTTCCTCTACACCTCGGCCCTCGGGCCGCCGATCGGTGCGCTCACCGACGTGGAGTATCCGACGCTCAGGGCCGACGTGCCCGGCAACTCCCGGCTGCTGCTCTACACCGACGGCCTGGTCGAGGACAGGCAGACCGGCATCGACGCCGGGCTGGCCGAACTGATCAGCGACGCCGCCAAGCCCGCCGAGCACGTCGAGGACCTGCTGGACGCGCTGCTGGCCAAGGCGGCCCGGCGACCCCGGCGGGACGACATCGCGCTGCTCGCGCTCGAGGCGACCGAGCCGCGCGAGTTCGTGCTGCGGCTGCCGGCCGAGCCGACCCGGCTCAGCGTCCTGCGCCGCCGCCTCGACGACTTCCTGCTCGGCAACGACGTGCCCGAGGCGGATGTCTTCGACCTCACCGTGGCGGTGTCGGAGGCAGCGGCCAACGCGATCGAGCACCCGGTCGACCCGGCCGAGGCGAGCATCACGGTCGAGGCCGCGGTGACCGACGACTCGGTGGTCGTCACCGTGCGGGACACGGGCCGCTGGCGGCCCAGCGCGTCGGGCGGCTTCCGCGGACGGGGACTGGCGCTGATCGGCGCGCTGACCGAACTGTCGGTGGTGCGGTCGGGAGCCGGCACCGCGGTGACGTTGCGGCGGCGGCTCAGTCGCTGAGCCAGGGCTGGGTCGACAGCCCGGAGATCTCGAGCACGCGGTGCACCTGCGGCGACGGGAGCACGGTCAGCCGGTCGCCGTAGTGCTCGGCCAGCCGGAGCAGCGCGTGGATCGCGGCCGAGTCGAAGAAGCTGACCGCCCGCAGGTCGATCGTCGCCGCGGGCCGGCCGTCGCGCGTGCCGGTCTCGAACATGGCGTCGGCCGTGGACATGTCCACCTCGCCGGTGACCGTCACGACGACCCGGTCGGCCTCCACTGCCGACGTGGCCGTGAAGTTCTGGTCCGCCCGTTCTTGATCCACGCTGACACGATTACACAGGGGCCCGGGAGCGGCAAGAACCGGTCGATCGGCCTCAACAGAGCCGTTATGGTGCGGCGGTCGCCACAACCGGCGTCGACGGACCGGCCGTGGCGCCCGCTATAGGCTGAGGGTATGACCGTTCGCGCCCCACTGGCGCCGGGACAGCAGTCGCCCTGGCGGGCGGTCCCGGCGCAGATCGTCCGCCCCGAATACGTCGGCAAGAAGCGCCCTAAAGAGTGGCGCGGATCGCACGTGCAGACCCCCGAGACCATCGAGAAGATGCGGGTCGCGGGGCGGCTGGCGGCGCAGGCCACCCAGCTCGCCGGTGAGCACTGCAAGCCCGGTGTCACCACCGACGAGATCGACGCCGTGGTGCACGAGTTCCTCTGCGACCACGGGGCCTATCCGTCCACCCTGGGCTACAAGGGCTTCCCCAAGTCGTGCTGCACCTCGCTCAACGAGGTCATCTGCCACGGCATCCCCGACTCGACGGTGCTCGAGGACGGCGACATCATCAACGTCGACGTCACGGCCTACCTCGACGGGGTGCACGGCGACACCGACGCCACCTTCCTGGTCGGCGAGCCCAGCGAAGAGGCCCGGCTGCTGGTCGAGCGCACCCATGAGGCGATGATGCGCGGCATCAAGGCCGTCGCGCCGGGCCGCCCGATCAACGTCATCGGCCGGGTCATCGAGTCGTACGCCCGTCGCTTCGGCTACGGCGTGGTGCGTGACTTCACCGGCCACGGCATCGGCGAGACGTTCCACTCCGGGCTCTACATCCCGCACTACGACAATCCGCGTCTCGACACGGTGATGGAACCGGGCATGACCTTCACCATCGAGCCGATGATCACCCTCGGCGCCTACGAGTACGACGTCTGGAAGGACGGCTGGACGGTGGTCACCAAGGACCGCCGGTGGACGGCGCAGTTCGAGCACACCCTGGTGGTCACCGACGACGGCGCCGAGATCCTGACCCTGCCGTGACCCCGGTGCGGGAGCACCACCACCACGCCGACGTCTCCGGCGGCCGGCTCGTCGTTCGTGTGCTTCGCCGTGGGCGCGCTCATCCCGCTGCTCAAGGTTGAATCATTCGAACAACAGGGCCAGGTTGCCGTCGACCGGCTTGCCCCGGGCGGTCAGCTCGCCGGCCTGTTCCTTGAGCACCCCGCCCAGCTCCTGCACGTCGGCGCCGGCCAGGCCGGTGCGCCTGACCGCATCGGCCGCATTGCGGAAGTACGTGCGGGTGAGCAGGCCCGCGACCAGGGCGGCATGCAGCCGGGACTCGGCGATCATCACGAGCGCGGTGTCGGTCTCGTACCACTCGGCCAGGCGTACGGCCCGGCTGTGCGCGGCCGCGGCGATCTGCCAGTCGTGCCGGGCCAGGCCGCTGAACTCGGGCGGACGGGTCTCGGCGAGCCGGCCCAGGTGGGCGTCGCGCTGGCGGGCGAACCAGCCGTCCGGGTCGAGCAGCCCGCGGGTGGTGACGAACCGCTCCGCCTCCAGCGGCCAGCGCGGGGTCAGCTGCCGGGCCTGGCGCAGACCCTCCTCACCGGTCACCACGCGCAGGTCGACCAGGACGCCGTCCACCTTGCGCAGCACGGACCGGGGGCCGGCGCCCGGCCGGTAGGTGACGACGGTCAGGTTGACGTCGCTGCCGTCCCGGTCGTCGCCGTGGGCCAGCGAGCCGTGCACGCCGATCGCCTGCACCTCGGCCCGCCAGCGGTGCTCGATCACGTCGCGCAGCCGGGTGGCCAGGCGGCCCCGCGGGGAGGTGAAGTCGATCTCGTCCTGCACCCCGTCATTCTCGGGCATCCATGCGTATCCGGTAGGTCTACGGCGCGTAGCTAGGAAAGGACCAAAGCCGTCATTCGGGGCGGCCGGGGAACGCCAGCGTCGCGGGAGTGACCTCGGCCAGGCGTCGCCAGCGGGTGGCTCGCACGGCGGCCTCGGTCATCGCGGCCAGAGCTGTGCCGCGGTCGTTGCCGGTTGTCACGGCCAGGACCGGCCGCCACGACTGGGTCACGCCGTCCTCGACCTGGATCGCCAGCTTGAGCGCGCTCGCCCGGTCGGTCACCGGGAACGGCAGTTCGTAGCCGGCCGGCGAGGGGGCGGAACTGGCCTTGAGCTGCGACAGGCGGGCCACCAGGTAGTCGCGGCGGCCACGATGGGCCTGCTCGGCCGCGCGCGCCTCGGTCTCGTCGCCCCGGCTGTTCAGTCGGACGCCGATCACTCCGTACGCGTAGATCGCGGCCTCTTCGGCGGCGAGCGCGGCTCCCAGTTGCGGGTTCACCGCAGCGCCTCGGCGTGGGTGGCCCGGCACGCGGCGATCGACCCGACGAGCGCGGCCCGTTCGGGTGGGGCGGCCTTGCACGCGGCTGTCGCGGACTTCTGTCCCGCCTGCTCGGCCGTGCGCAGCGCGGCGATCGTGGTGGCAGCGGCGCCGGCAGGCCCGCTCGCGACCGAGCTCGTCCCGGTCGAGGGCAGCGCCCGGCCGATCACGCCGGCCAGTTCGGCGGCGTGGGCCCGGTGGTCGTCGGCCAGGGGAGTGAGCCGCGAGGCCAAGCCGGGCTGGCTCAGGATCGCCCGATCGTAGGACGCGGCCAGCGCCAGCGCCTCGTCGAGCAGCGGTTGCAGCGGGTCGGGCGCCTCGGGTGGCGCGGGGTCGTCGTCGAGGAGTCCGCAGCCGCTCAGGCCGGCGGTGGCGAGGCCGGCCGCGGCGCCGAGCAGCCGTCGCCGGCTGTGTCGCGTCACACTCATCCGCACCGCGCCAGTCAACACCATGGGCCACGCGCCATGACCTGCGGATGGCGCGGAAACGGTGCGGCGCTGAACCGGCGCGCGGCGCAGCGCGTTACGCTCTGTCTCAGCCGCGGGGCTGTCCGGCCCGGCGGCATACAGTCGTTTGTCCAATTCTTGAAAGAGGGTCGAGCACCGATGACGCAGCGTGGTGGTCGCGCCGGCGCCCGGCCTGGACAGAAGCCCGGGGCACGGCGCCGCCGCGAGGACGAGGAGCCCCGCGTCCCCGCCGCCCCGCGCGTCGACCTGACGGCCGCCCGGGCGCGGGTGCGCGCGGTGATCGAACCCGTCGTCGCCGCGGCCGGTTACGACCTGGAAGACGTCGCCGTCGCCCGGGCCGGCCGCCGCCACGTGGTGCGCGTGCTGGTCGACACCGACGGCGGCATCAGCCTCGACGACGTGGCCGTCGTCTCCCGCGAGATCTCGGCCGCGCTCGACGCGGCCGAGGAGTCGGGGGGCGAGGTGCTCGCCGGCGAATACCAGCTCGAGGTCGGTTCGCCGGGCATCGACCGGCCGCTCACCCTGCCCCGCCACTGGCGGCGCAACCGCGGCCGGCTGGTCGCGGTCAACGGGCTGACCGGCCGGATCGTCGAGGCCGGCGACGAGGGCATCGTGCTCGACGTCGACGGCAAGCCCCGCGAGCTGCGCTTCGACGAGCTGGGCGCGGGCAAGGTGCAGATCGAGTTCAAGCGGCTGGACGAGGCCGATTTCGGCGACGACGACGAAGACGACGACGAAGGGGAGGGCGGGGAATGAACATCGACCTCGCGGCGCTGCGCGCCCTGGAGCGCGAGCGGGAGATCCCGTTCGAGACAATTCTGGCGGCCATCGAGACGGCGCTGCTCACCGCCTACCGGCACACGGAGGGGGCGCAGGGCCACGCCCGCGTCGAGATCGACCGCAAGACCGGCGTCTCCTCGGTGCTGGCCCAGGAACTGGACGCCGACGGCACGGTCGTGCGCGAGTGGGACGACACCCCGCACGACTTCGGCCGCATCGCCGCGATGACAGCCAAGCAGGTCATCCTCCAGCGGCTGCGCGAGGCCACCGACGAGCAGCACTTCGGGGAGTACGCGGGCCGCGACGGCGACCTGGTCACCGGAATCGTGCAGGCCGACGCGGCCCGCGCCGAGAAGGGCATCGTGCTGGTCGACCTCGGCAAGATCGAGGCCGTGCTGCCGCTGTCCGAGCAGGTGCCGGGCGAGGCGCCCTACCAGCACGGCTCCCGGCTGCGGGCAATCGTGGTGCACGTTGTCAAGGGCTTCCGCGGCCCCCAGGTCACCCTCTCGCGGTCGCACCCGGCCCTGGTCAAGAAGCTGTTCGCGCTCGAGGTGCCCGAGATCGCCGACGGCACGGTCGAGATCGCCGCGATCGCCCGTGAGGCAGGTCACCGCACCAAGATCGCGGTGCACTCGAAGGTGCCCGGGGTCAACGCCAAGGGCGCCTGCATCGGCCCGATGGGTCAGCGTGTCCGGGCTGTCATGAGCGAGCTGCAGGGCGAAAAGATCGACATCATCGACTGGTCGGAGGATCCGGCCCAGTTCGTCGGCAACGCGCTCTCGCCGGCCAAGGCGCTGCGGGTCGAGGTGGTCGACGCGGCCAGCCGTACGGCCCGGGTGACCGTGCCCGACTTCCAGCTCTCGCTGGCGATCGGCCGCGAAGGGCAGAACGCCCGGCTCGCCGCCCGGCTCACCGGCTGGCGCATCGACATCCGCCCGGACAACGAGCCGGCCGCCCCCTCCACCTCGGCCGACCGTGATGCGGCCGAGGCGGGAAGCTGACCGGATACGCGTTCCGGACGCACGAGGAGTAGACTTTCGAATGGTCGGCTCGACGCGCGCTGTTTTTTGGCGGACGTGTGTCGGTTGTCGCAAGCGGGCGCCGGCCTCCGAGTTGATTCGGTTCGTCGCGGCCGGTTCCGGGGTTGACCTCCGGCTCCAGCCCGATCCGGGCCGCCGACTGCCGGGCCGGGGAGCGCATCTGCATCCCGATCCGGCTTGCTTCGCGCTGGCGGAGCGGCGCCGCGCCTTCGGGCGGGCGCTGCGACTCACCGGTGTTGCTGACACCGGTTTGCTGGCCGAGCACATCCGTGCGGTCATACCGCACGGAACGACCGATGACGTGACCATGGTGGCCACGTCACGACCCAGCAAGGTAGGACGACCAAGATGAGCACACGATGAAGTCCCTGAAATGAACAGGCTTCTAGTGCACGAGTGAGGTCGTTGCGGGTGCGCTCGCACGACCTCGAAGTGAGGAGTGCAGTGCCAGGAAAGGCCCGCGTACACGAGCTCGCGAAGGAGCTCGGGGTCGACAGCAAGACCGTTCTCGCCAAGCTCAAAGAGATGGGCGAGTTCGTCAAGTCCGCATCCAGCACGGTCGAGGCCCCGGTGGCCCGGCGGCTGCGTGGTGCCCTCGAGGCAGGTTCCGCTCCGGCGGGTTCCGCCCCGTCGGCGCCCAGCGCACCCGCGCCCGCCTCCGCCCGTCCGGCTCCGCCGAGCGCCCGGCCTCAGCCGCCGCGCCGGCCTACGGCTCCGGCCGCGGGAGCGCCCAGCGCCCCCACGTCTCCGGCCCCGTCACCCGGTCCCTTCGCCAGTCCTAAGCCGTCGGCCGTCCGGCCGGGTCCCAGGCCCGGTCCGGTCGCCAAGCCGGCGAGCGCCCACGACATCGAGGTCGCGGCGGCCGAGGCCCGTGCCTCGGCCCTCAAGGCCGAGCAGGAGGCCGCGGTCAAGGCCGCACAGGCCGCCCGCACCCGCGACGCCGAGCGTCGCGCCCAGCAGCCGCCGGCCGACGGTGGCTCGCGTCCGCGCACCGGCCCCGGCCCCGGTTCGGTACCGCCGCGTCCGGGTTCCCCGGCCGCCGGCCGTCCCGCGGCTCCCGGTGCTCCGGGCGGTCCGCGTCCCGGCCCCGCCGGTGGCGCCCCGCGTCCGCCGCAGCGTGGTCCCGGTAACAACCCGTTCGGGGTGTCCGGCGGTGGGGCTCGTCCCACGCCCGGCGCGCCCCGGCCCAACCAGCCCGGCATGCCGCCGCGGCCGAGCCCGGCGTCCATGCCGCCGCGGCCCAGCCCCGCGTCCATGCCCGCGCAGCGCCCGGCCGGTCCCGGCCGCGGCGGTCCCGGCGGTGGCGCCGGTCGTCCCGGCGGTCCCGGCGGCGGTCGTGGCGGTCCCGGTGGCGGCGGTGGCGGCTTCCGTCCCGGCGGCGCTGGTGGCGGCGCCGGCGGTGGTGGCTACCGTGGCGGCCCCGGTGGCGGCGGCGGTGGCGGTGGCTACCGTGGCGGCCCCGGTGGTGGCGGCGGTGGCGGTGGCGGCTTCCGTCCCGGTGGCGGCGGCGGTGCTCCGGCTGGTGCCGGCGCTCCCGGTCGCCCCGGTGGTGGCGGTCGCGGTCGTGGCGGCGGTGCCGCGGGTGCCTTCGGGCGTCCCGGTGGCCGGCCGACCCGCGGTCGCAAGTCGAAGAAGCAGCGGCGTCAGGAGTTCGACAACCTGTCGGCTCCGCAGATGAGCTCGGGCGCTCCGCGTGGTCAGGGCCAGGAGATCCGGCTCTCCCGCGGCGCGTCGCTCTCCGACTTCGCCGACAAGATCAACGCGAACCCCGGCTCGCTGGTCCAGGAGATGTTCAACCTGGGCGAGATGGTGACGGCGACGCAGTCGTGCTCCGACGACACGCTGCTGCTGCTCGGCGAGCACCTGGGCTTCACGGTGAGCATCGTCAGCCCCGAGGACGAGGACCGCGAGCTGCTCGCGCAGTTCAACATCGACCTCGACGCCGCGGTGGACGAGAGCCGGCTGGTCACCCGGCCGCCGGTCGTGACCGTCATGGGTCACGTCGACCACGGTAAGACCAAGCTGCTCGACGCGATCCGCAAGACCAACGTGGTCGCCGGCGAGGCGGGTGGCATCACCCAGCACATCGGCGCCTACCAGGTGCACTACGAGCACAACGGCGAGGACCGGGCGATCACCTTCCTCGACACCCCGGGTCACGAGGCGTTCACCGCCATGCGTGCCCGTGGCGCCCAGGTGACCGACATCGTCATCCTGGTCGTGGCGGCCGACGACGGCGTGATGCCGCAGACGGTCGAGGCGTTGAACCACGCCAAGGCGGCCGAGGTGCCGATCGTGGTCGCGGTCAACAAGGTCGACAAGCCGGACGCCAACCCGGACAAGGTGCGTCAGCAGCTGACCGACTACGGCCTGCTCGCTGAGGAGTACGGCGGCGACACGATGTTCGTCAACGTCGCGGCCAAGCCCGGCATCGGCATCGACGAGCTGCTCGAGGCGGTCCTGCTGACCGCCGACGCGTCGCTGGAGCTGACCGCTCCGATCGACGGGCCGGCGCAGGGCGCCGTGGTCGAGTCGCACCTCGACAAGGGCCGCGGCGCGGTCTCCACCGTGCTCGTCCAGAAGGGCACGCTGCGGGCCGGCGACTCGATCGTGGCGGGCGGCGCGCACGGCCGCGTCCGCGCCATGCTCGACGAGAACGGCAACACCGTGGCCGAGGCTCTGCCGGCTCGTCCGGTGCTGGTCCTCGGTCTCACCTCGGTGCCGGGCGCGGGTGACACGTTCCTGGCCGCCGAGGAGGACCGCACGGTGCGGCAGATCGCCGAGCAGCGGCAGGCCCGCCGCCGCGCGGCGAGCTTCGCCAACTCGCGCACCCGGGCCACGCTCGAGAACCTCATGGAGCAGCTCAAGGAGGGCGAGAAGACCTCGCTCACCCTGGTCATCAAGGGCGACTCGTCCGGTTCGGTCGAGGCCCTCGAGGACGCGCTGTTCAAGATCGAGATTCCGGACGAGATCCAGCTCAAGGTCATCCACCGCGGCGTCGGTGCGATCACCGAGAGCGACGTGAACCTGGCGTCGGCGTCCTCGGACGCCACCGCCACGATCATCGGCTTCAACGTCCGGGCCTCGAACAAGGTCAAGGACATGGCCGACCGGGCGAACGTGGAGATCCGCTACTACAGCGTGATCTACCAGGCCATCGAGGAGATCGAGGCCGCGCTCAAGGGTCTGCTCAAGCCGGAGTACGAAGAGGTCGAGCTGGGCACGGCGGAGATCCGCGAGGTCTTCCGCTCGTCCAAGATCGGTCTCATCGCCGGCTGTCTGGTCCGTACCGGTCTCATCCGCCGCAACGCCAAGGCCCGCATCCTGCGGGACGGCACCGTGGTGGCCGAGAACGTCACGATCAGCTCGCTGCGCCGCTTCAAGGACGACGCGACCGAGGTCCGCGAGGGCTTCGAGTGTGGTCTGACCCTGAGCGGCTTCGGCAGCCCGCAGGTCGGCGACGTGATCGAGACCTTCGAGATGCGCGAGAAGCCGCGCGCGTAACGAGAAGAGCATCACGAACGGCCCCGGCGCTTTACCGCGCCGGGGCCGTTCCCTTTCCCCGCGTCTCCCGGTCTGCGCCGCCCCGCTGGCGGGCGGCCGGTGCGGGCTCGGCAAAATGGCCTCCATGCCCCGGTACGCCTTACTGCTCGCGCCCTCCGCCAACCGCGTCTACGCCGACCAGGCAGCCCGGCTCGCGACCGCCGAGCTGGCCGCCTTCGGCTCCGCGCTCTCCTCGGGCCTCGACGACATCGACGTCACCACGCTGGGCGGCGTCGAGTGTCTGGCGTTCACCGGCGACCTGACCGTCGGCGACGTCGCCTACCTGTCCAACCTGTCCGCCGCCTACGCCCTCTTCGAACGCCCCGATGACGATCACCTGCGGCCGGTCATGATGACGCCCCTGGCCCGCTACGACAGCGACCTGATCACCATCCCGAAGTACGCGGGCAAGACCAACGAGCAGTTCACCAAGCTCGTGCTCAACCTCACGATCCTGGCCTCGGCGTCGGCCGGTCGGATGCTCGACGGCGGTCTCACCGTGCTCGACCCGCTGGCCGGCCGGGGAACGACCCTGAACCAGGCACTGATGTACGGCTACGACGCCGTCGGTGTCGAGATCGACGGCAAGGACGTGGAGGCGTACAAGCTCTTCCTGCAGACCTGGCTCAAGCGGAAGCGCCTCAAGCACACGGCGGAACTCGTGCCAGTGCGGCGGCAGGGCAAGCGGGCCGCCCGGCGGCTCGAGGTGACGATGGCGGCCAGCAAGGACGACCACAAGGCCGGGGCGGTGCAGAAGCTGGTGGTGTTGCAGGCCGACACCACCCAGCTCGACGGGTTGCTGCGCGGCGGGGTGGCCGACGTGCTGGTGGCCGACCTGCCCTACGGGGTGGCCCACGGGTCGTACGACGACACCGGCGGCATCTCGCGGCGGCCGCTCGACCTGCTGGAGCGTGCGGTGCCGCAGTGGCTGCCGTTGCTGCGCACGGGCGGGGCGCTCGGGTTGTCGTGGAACACCAAGGTCGCGCGGCGCGAGCTGGCCGAGGACATCCTGCTCGCCAACGGGCTCGAGCTGGTGCCCCAGCTGCCCCTCGCGCACCGTGTCGATCAGGGCATCGAGCGTGACGTGCTGATCGCCCGGGCGGCCTGAACCGCGGGTTCTCCCGGCCGCACGGCCGCGGAAATCCGGTGAGAAATGTCGTAGCCCCGCTGTAATCTTCGCTGCGATGTATACGGAAACCGCAGTGTTCGACCTACTTCTGCCGGGCGACTCCCGCTCGCTGAAGCAGAAGCGCTCCTACGTCCGCCCGATCGTCGCGATGCTGAAGAAGTTCGAGGTCAGCGTGGCCGAGGTGGGCTTTCACGACCTGCACGGGCGGGCCCAGATCGGGGTGGCGGCGGTGGCCGCCGACCCGGCCCAGGCCCGCGCCGTCATCGACACCTGCGAGAACCAGGTGGCCGGCCGGCCCGAGATCGAGCTGCTGTCGGTCCGGCGCCGCCTCCACGGCGAGGACGACTGACACGCACGCGTTCGGCCCCGCGGTCACGTGGGTACGCTTCACCAGTTGGGCGGGGGTATTACGGACCCGCGGGCACACAGTCGGAGGTGGGCGATATGTCGGACCCGGCCAAGACGCGTCGGCATGCGGAACGCGTACGGGAACTGGTGGCATCGCTGGTACGGGAGATCAAGGATCCCCGGCTCGGCATGGTGACCATCACCGACGCGCGGATCACCGGCGATCTGCGCGAGGCGACGGTCTTCTACACGGTGCTCGGCGACGCGACCGAGCAGGCGGCCACCAAGGCGGCGCTCGAGAGCGCCAAGGGCATGCTGCGCACGCGGGTCGGTCACGCGCTGGGCCTGCGGCACTCGCCGAGTCTGGCCTTCTCGCAGGACAACGTGCTGGACCACGCCAAGGAAATGGAAGATCTGCTGGCCGAGGCCCGCCAGCGCGACCAGGAGGTCCAGCGCCTGGCGGCCGGCAAGCAGTATGCGGGCGACGCCGACCCCTACAAGAGCGAGGACGACGAGGACGACTCCGCCGAGCGGGTCGGGGCCCGCGAGGACCAGGGGTGACGTCCTCTTCCGTGACGCGGCCCGGCGTCGAGCCGGGCCGCATTCCCTCCGCCCCCGAACCCCGCGAGCCCGCAGGCGCCACCTCCAGTGCTCCGGCCGGGTTCCCCGGCTCGGTGTCCGGGGCTCCGGCCGCCTCCGCGGGCCTGTCGCCGGCCCCTGCGGACGTGTCGCCGGTTGCCTCCGCCGGCTCGTCGCCGGTCGCCGAGGCTGACTGGGATGCCGCCGTCGCGGCGATCCGGTCGGTCGCGCTCGACGCCGAGGTGCAGTTGATCTGCCACGTCAACCCCGACGGGGACGCGCTCGGCAGCATGCTCGGCTTCGCGCTGGGCCTGCGGCGTCTCGGCTTCACCCGGTTGCGGGCCACCTTCCCCGGCGAGTTCGACGTGCCCGAGCCCTACCGGGCCCTGCCCGGCTCCGAGCTTCTGGTGCCCGAGCCGGGGGCCTACGCGGCGCCGGCCCTGATCCTGATCTTCGACGTGGCCGCCGAGTCCCGCCTGGGCGGGCTGGCCGACCGGCTCGACGGCGATGCCCCGGTGGTCGTGCTCGACCATCACGCGTCGTTCACCGGCTTCGGCGACGTCAGCCTGGTCGACCCGGCCGCGGCCGCCACGTCGGTGGTGGCCGACGAGTTGCTGACCCGCCTCGGCGTCCCGCTCGACGCCGAGATCGCGGAATGCCTCTACGTGGCGCTGACCACCGACACCGGCTCGTTCAAGTTCGTGCGCTCGCCCTCGGTCCACTCGCTGGCGGCCCGCCTGATCGCCACCGGCATCAGCCCGGCCGAGATCGCCCGCCGCACGTTCGACACCCGCCCGTTCGGCGCGATGAAGCTGGCCGGCGAGGTGCTGGGCCGCGCGGTGCTCGAACCGTCCGCGGCCGGCGGCCGGGGCCTGGTCTGGACGTACGCGACGACAGCCGACCTGGAACGTCACGGCCAGCGTCCGTACGTGCTCGACGCGCTGATCGACCCGGTGCGCGGGGTGGCCGAGGCCGACGTCGCGGTGGTGATCAAAGAGCTCACGCCCGGCGAGTGGGCGGTCTCGCTGCGCTCCAAGGGCGGCGCGGACGTCAGCGCGGTCGCCGCGGCCCTGGGCGGCGGCGGCCACCGGCTGGCCGCGGGCTTCACCGGTCACGGCACTCCCGAGGACGTGATCGCCCGGATTCGCCCGCTGCTGGAGGCCTGACTTCCTGTTCCGCTCACGCCCGTCCCGGCCCATCGGCCGGGGCGGGCGTTCGCGTTGTCGGGTATCGGCTCCCGTCCCGCTTGGTGGGAAGCGCACTCCAGAAGGCGGAACTGAACGATAGTTTTGGTTCCTGAACGGTGATTTGGTTTTGCGCGGCCGTGACCACCGCCCGCCGCGGAACCTCGAGCCACCCGGGTCCACCGACTCGGGCTGAGTCACCCGTGCCAGGCGCCCGGCGATCCCGGGCCGGCCCACGTGACGCCCGCTCGACCGATCTTCAGGACGCGTGTCGTCGTACCGCGTCCCCCACCGTGGAAGGACCACGATCATGGCCGCGAAGCCGAAGCCCCCGACCACCGACGAAGCCCGCGAGCAGGCGCGCCGCGCCCTGCAGACCTCGATGGACACGCGTCAGTAGGTTCGGGTAAGCACTCACCTGAATTGCAGTCCTTACGGCTGGGCGGGCATCATGAGCAACCATGAGCCCGCCTGCCCAGCCGGCCGCTTCCAGCGAGCCTGACCCGACCCTCTTGGGCCGTACGCCTTCCGTCTCCACGCGGCGGATCGCCCAACTGGCCCTGCCGGCGCTCGTCGTGCTGGCCGCCGAGCCGCTCTACGTGCTCGTCGACACCGCCGTGGTCGGGCACCTCGGTTCCGTGCCGCTCGCGGCCGTCGCCGTCGGTGGCACGATCATGTCGGTCGCCGCCTGGCTCGGCACACTCATGGCGTACGGCACCACCGGCCGTGCCGCCCGCCGCTTCGGTGCGGGGGACAGGGCCGCCGCGGTCGCCGAGGGAGTCCAGGCCTCCTGGCTCGCCCTCGGGGTGGGTGTGCTGCTGGCTCTGCTCGCCCAGCCCTTCGCCGGCCCGCTCGCACAGGCCCTGTCCGGCGACCCCGCCACCGCCGGGGCCGCAGCCACCTGGCTCCGGGTCGCCGCCCTCGGCGCGCCGGGCCTGCTGCTCGCCGCGGCCGGCAACGGCTGGATGCGCGGCGTGCAGGACACCCGGCGGCCGCTGATCTTCGTGCTCGGCGCCAACGTGCTCTCGGCCGTCCTGTGCCCCGTGCTCGTCTATCCGGTCGGTTGGGGGCTGACCGGTTCGGCCGTCGCCAACGTGGTCGCGCAGACCGTCTCCGGCGGCTTCTTCCTGCACGCGCTGATCCGCGAGACGAGGCAGCTGCGCCCCGATCCCCAGGTCATGGCCCAGCAGCTCAGCCTCGGCCGGGACCTGCTGATCCGCGGGGCGGCGTTCCAGGCCTGCTTCCTGTCGGCCACCGCCGTCGCCAGCCGGTTCGGGGTCGAATCCGTCGGCGCCCACCAGATCGCCCTCCAACTGTGGTTCTTCAGCGCGCTCGCCCTCGACGCGGTGGCGATCGCAGCCCAGTCACTGGTCGGTGCGGCGCTCGGCGGCGGCCGCGACGACCAGGCGCGGGCGGTGGCCCGCAAGGTGACGATCGCGGGCGGCGTGGCCGGCGTCGCGTTCGCGCTGCTGGCCGCGGCGGGCAGCAGTCACATCCCGGGTTGGTTCACCCCCGACGCCGGCGTGCACGACCAGGCCGCGGTCATCTGGCCCTGGTTCATCGGGCTGATGCCGTTCGCCGGCGTGGTCTACGCGCTCGACGGCGTGCTGATCGGCGCCGGGGATGTGCGCTTCCTGCGCAACATCACGCTCGCGGCGGCCCTGCTCGGCTTCCTGCCGGCCATCTGGATCGCGTACTTCTTCGACCTGGGCCTCGGCGGCGTCTGGGCCGGCCTCGCCCTGCTGATCCTGATCCGCTTCGTCACGACCGTGTGGCGCTGGCGCTCCGGCCGCTGGGCCGTAGTCGGCGTCACCCGCTGAGCCTCACCGGTCCGGGCGCCGGGGTGCCGGGTCGTCGCCGTCACGCGGTGGGCTTCTAGGGTGGTCCGGTGAACACGGACGGACTTATCGTGGTGGACAAGCCCGCGGGAATGACCTCGCACGACGTGGTGGCCCGCATCCGGCGCCTGGCCAAGACCCGGCGCGTCGGCCACGGCGGCACCCTCGACCCGATGGCCACCGGCGTCCTGATCATCGGCGTCAACCGGGCCACCCGCCTTCTCACGTACGTCATCGGCTCGGCCAAGAGCTACACCGCGACCATCCGCCTGGGCCAGTCGACCATCACCGACGACGCCGCGGGTGAGATCACCGCCACCACCCCTGCCGGCCACGTGACCGACAAGGCGATCCGCGACGGCCTGGCGCACCAGCGCGGCGAGATCGATCAGGTGCCGAGCGCCGTCAGCGCCATCAAGATCAACGGTCAGCGTGCCTACAAGCGGGTCCGCGAGGGCGAGGACGTCCAGATCCCGTCCCGCCGGGTGACCATCTCCCGCCTCGAGGTGCTGGACATCCGCCGTCCCGACGACGCCTCCGTGGACATCGACATCGACGTCACGTGCTCCTCCGGCACGTACATCCGAGCCATCGCCCGCGACTTGGGAACCCTGCTCGAAGTCGGCGGCCACCTGACCGCCCTGCGCCGCACCGCCGTCGGCGACATGGCTCTCTCCGAGGCCCGCACGCTCGAACAACTCGAGGAGTCGGCCCCCGACGTGGTGTCTCTGCCGATGGCCGAGGCCGCCCGCCAGGCGTTTCCCCGGCGCGAGGCGACCGCCGACGAGGCCCGGGTGCTCAGCCACGGCGGCCCCCTCGAGCCGGTCGGCATCAGCGGGCCGTACGCGGTGTTCGCCCCGACCGGCGAGGTTCTGGCCATCGTCTCCGAACGCGAGGGCAAGGCGCGGGCCGAGATCGTCCTGGCACCCGCCTGACCTCGGTGTCAACGTGGCGTCGCCCGTCTGTGGAAAGCGGATGTGCGCCTCGCCCGCTCTGTGGACAATCGCCCGCCGCCCGCTTGACAGCGATACCGTCCCCTCCTCTTTCCCCAGGGAGGGTGGGGGCTCGGGATGGAACCGGCTAACCCCTAGCACGAGGCTGGGCGCGGTGGGGGCGTCGATACGCTGGGTCCGTTGGCTTCGGGCCGGGAGGGCTTTGACATGCAGCGGTGGCGGGGATTTGAGGCTGTTCCGGGGGGATGGGGACGGTCGGTCGTCACGATCGGGGTGTTCGACGGGGTGCACCGGGGGCATCAGGCGATCATCGGGCACGCCGTGAAGCGGGCCCGTGACCTGGGGCTGCAGTCGGTGGTGGTCACGTTCGACCCGCACCCGGCCGAGGTGGTGCGGCCGGGGTCGCACCCGGCGGTGCTGACCGAGCCGGTGCGCAAGGCCGAGCTGATCGAGCAGCTCGGCGTCGACGCGCTCTGCGTGGTCCCCTTCACCCCGGCGTTCTCGCAGCTCAGCCCCGAGGCCTTCGTGCACGACGTGCTGGTCGAGGCGTTGCACGCGGCCGTCGGCGTGGTGGGGGACAACTTCCGGTTCGGGCACCGTGCGGCGGGGGACGTGGGGCTGCTGGGGCGGCTGGGAGTGTCGTTCGGGTTCACGGTCGAGGACGCGCCCCTGGTGTCGGCGGACGGGCTGGTCTTCTCGTCGACGTACATCCGCAGTTGTGTCGACGCGGGGGACGTGCGGGCGGCCGCCGCGGCGCTGGGACGGCCGCACCGGCTGGGTGGCGTGGTCGTCAGGGGGGATCAGCGGGGGCGTGAGATCGGCTTCCCCACCGCGAACCTGATGGTGCACCGCTACGCGGCGGTGCCCGCCGACGGCGTCTACGCGGCCTGGCTGATTCGCGGCGGCGAGCATGCCGCCCGGCTGCCGGCCAGCGTCTCGATCGGCACGAATCCGACATTCTCCGGGCGCGAGCGGCGGGTGGAGGCCTACGTGCTCGACTTCAGCGGCGACCTGTACGGCGAGCGCGTCAGCCTCGACTTCGTGGCCCACCTGCGCGAACAGCGCACCTATGACGCGATCGAGCCGTTGGTGGCGCAGATCCGCGACGACGTCGACCAGACCCGCGCGTTGCTTCATTGACCCCCTGGTAGGGTTGACACGACGTTGGCTTATCCAACGACCGGTCCCGCCTGCCTGCCCGACGCCGCGGGCCGCGGGGAAACCGATTCCTCGGCAACACAGAAGTACGGAGAACATGGCGCTCGATCAAGAGACCAAGACCAAGATCATCGACGAGTACAAGGCGCAGGACGGCGACACCGGGTCGCCCGAGGTGCAGGTCGCGATGCTGACCAAGCGGATCGCCGACCTCACCGAGCACCTGAAGGTGCACAAGCACGACCACCACAGCCGTCGTGGTCTGCTGCTGCTGGTCGGCCGTCGCCGCCGCCTGCTCAACTACGTGCAGAAGAAGGACATCGCGCGCTACCGGACGCTGATCGAGCGTCTCGGCCTGCGCCGCTGATTTGACGGGGGAGTGGCCGACCGGGCCGCTCCCCCGAGTTTTACCACCGGACCCGCGCGGTACGCAGTAAGCCACCGGTCCTCGGTAGTGGTTCCCAGGCCAACCTCCTGGGCACTTCGATCGAAGACCGGCAGCTGCGGAAACCGCGCTGTGTAGACCGCCGGGTCCTCGACGAAGGAGTACCGCACCACATGACAGAGCAGAACACCGCTCTCGGCACCGAATCCCGCACCGCCGTGATCGACAACGGGTCGTTCGGCACCCGCGAGATCACCTTCTCCACCGGCCGCCTGGCCAAGCAGGCCGCCGGCTCGGTCATCGTCCAGCTGGGCGAGACCGTCGTTCTCTCCGCGACCACGGCCAGCAAGCAGCCGAAGGAGCACTTCGACTTCTTCCCGCTGACCGTCGACGTCGAGGAGCGGATGTACGCCGCGGGTCGCATCCCCGGCTCGTTCTTCCGCCGTGAGGGTCGTCCCAGCGAGGACGCGATCCTCACCTGTCGCCTGATCGACCGGCCGCTGCGCCCGTCGTTCACCAAGGGCCTGCGCAACGAGGTCCAGGTCGTCGAGACCGTCCTCGCGCTCGACCCGCAGCACCCCTACGACGTGGTCGCCATGAACGGCGCCTCGATGTCGACCAAGCTGTCCGGTCTGCCGTTCAGCGGCCCGGTCGGCTCGACCCGCGTCGCGCACATCGACGGCCAGTGGGTCGCCTTCCCGACCCTCGAGGAGCTCGAGCGGGCCACCTTCGACATGGTCGTGGCCGGCCGCGTCGTCGGCGACGGCGATGTCGCGATCATGATGGTCGAGGCCGAGGCCACCCCGCAGGCGATCAAGCTGATCCAGGCCGGCGCCACCGCGCCGACCGAGGAGGTCGTGGCCAGCGGCCTGGAGGCCGCCAAGCCGGCCATCCGCGAACTCTGCCGCGCGCAGAGCGAGCTGGCCGACGTCGCCGCCAAGCCGGTCGCCGACTACCCGGTCTTCCTGGACTACCAGGATGACGTCTTCTCCGCGGTCAGCGCGGCCGTCCGGGCCGAGACCGCCGAGGCCCTCAAGATCGCTGGCAAGCAGGAGCGCGAAGAGTCCCTCGACCTGGTCAAGGCCAAGGCCCACGAGCTGCTCGACGCGCAGTTCGAGGGTCGCGAGAAGGAGATCAGCGCGGCCTTCCGCTCGGTCACCAAGTCCGAGGTCCGTCAGCGTGTGCTGCGCGAGCAGGTTCGCATCGACGGCCGCGGCCCGCGCGACATCCGCCCGCTGTCCTCCCAGGTCGGCGTGCTGCCGCGGGTGCACGGCTCGGCGCTGTTCGAGCGGGGCGAGACCCAGATCCTGGGTGTCACCACGCTGAACATGCTGCGGCTCGAGCAGACGCTGGACACGCTCGCCCCCGAGAAGTCCAAGCGCTACATGCACAACTACAACTTCCCGCCCTACTCGACCGGTGAGACCGGCCGGGTGGGCTCGCCGAAGCGCCGCGAGATCGGTCACGGGGCGCTGGCCGAGCGGGCGCTCGTGCCGGTGCTGCCGACGCGTGAGGAGTTCCCCTACGCGATCCGTCAGGTCTCCGAGGCCCTGAGCTCCAACGGCTCGACCTCGATGGGCTCGGTCTGCGCCTCGACGCTGTCGCTGCTGAGCGCCGGCGTGCCGCTGAAGGCGCCGGTCGCCGGCATCGCGATGGGCCTGATCTCGGACGAGGTCGACGGCAAGACCCAGTACGTCGCGCTGACCGACATCCTGGGCGCCGAGGACGCGTTCGGCGACATGGACTTCAAGGTCGCCGGCACCAGCGAGTTCGTCACCGCGCTGCAGCTCGACACCAAGCTCGACGGCATCCCGTCCGACGTGCTGGCCGGCGCCCTGCAGCAGGCGCACGACGCCCGCGCCACGATCCTGGGCGTGATGGAGGCCGCGATCAGCTCGCCGGCCGAGATGTCGGAGTACGCGCCGCGCGTCACGTCCGTCAAGATCCCGGTCGACAAGATCGGTATGGTCATCGGCCCCAAGGGTCAGACGATCAACGCGATCCAGGACGAGACCGGCGCCGACATCTCCATCGAGGACGACGGCACGATCTACGTCGGCGCGACCAACGGTCCGTCGGCCGAGGCCGCGGTCGAGCGGATCAACGCCATCGCCAACCCGACGCTGCCCAAGATGGGCGACAAGTTCCTCGGCACCGTGGTGAAGACGGCCGCGTTCGGCGCCTTCATCTCGCTGCTGCCCGGCCGCGACGGCCTGCTGCACATCTCCAAGGTGGGCGACGGCAAGCGGGTCGAGAAGGTCGAGGACTTCCTCAACGTCGGCGACAAGGTCGAGGTGTCCATCGCGGACATCGACGCCCGCGGCAAGATCTACCTGGACAAGGTCCGCCCCGAGGGCGAGGAGGCTCCGGCCGCCGCGCCGGCTGCCGAGGGCTCGTCCGAGGGTGGCCGTCCGCCGCGTGAGCCCCGTGGCGAGGGTGGTGGCGAGCCCCGCCGTCGCCGTCGTTCCGGTGGCGAGGGCCGCGGCGAGCGCCGCGACTAAAGAGCTGTGACAACGAGTTCGCGCGGGCCGGCCGGAAAGCCGGCCCGCGCCACTACCGGCACCCCGCATCCCACCACCACGCCGCCGCCCGCGAAGCGAATGAAGACCCAGTCCCTCCCTGACGGTGCGAAGCGCACGATCCTGCCCAGCGGACTGCGCATCGTCACCGAGTCGATCCCGACCACGCGCAGCGCCGCCCTCGGCGTCTGGGTCGGCGTCGGGTCGCGGGACGAGACGCCCGGCATGTCCGGCGCCTCGCACTTCCTCGAACACCTGCTGTTCAAGGGCACCCACAAGCGCACCGCGTTGCAGATCTCGTCCGAGATCGAGGCGGTGGGCGGCGAGACCAACGCCTTCACCACGAAGGAATACACCTGCTACTACGCGCGGGTGCTCGACGCCGACCTGCCGCTCGCGGTCGACGTGCTGTGCGACGCGGTGGCCGACTCGATCATGGAGCCGGCCGACGTCGAAACCGAGCGCGGCGTGATCCTCGAAGAGATCGCGATGCACGAGGATGAGCCCGGCGACGAGGTGCACGACGTCTTCACCGAGGCGATCTTCGGCAGTCACCCGCTGGGCCGGCTGATCTCGGGGACCGAGGAATCGATCACCCCGATGACCCGGAACCAGATCCACAGCTTCTACCGCCGGCGTTACAAGGCGCCGAACATCGTGGTGGCGGCGGCCGGCAACCTCGACCACGCCACGGTCGTCCGGCTGGTCCGCAAGGCTCTGGCCGGCACCGCGCTCGACTCCGAGCCGGCTGACCCGGCGCCGCCGCGGTCGGGCTCGAAGCGGGTGCCCACCCAGAAGCCGCACGTGGTCGTGCGCAACCGGGACACCGAGCAGGGCCACATGGTGCTGGGCGGGGTCGGCATCGGCCGCCGCGACGAGCGCCGCTTCGCGATGGGCGTGCTCAACAACGTGCTGGGCGGCGGCATGTCGAGCCGGCTCTTCCAGGAGATCCGCGAGAAGCGGGGCCTGGCCTACTCGGTCTACTCGTACGCGAGCCAGTACGCCGACGCCGGTCTGTTCGGCGTCTACGCGGGCTCCGCCCCCGGCAAGTCCGACGAGGTGCTCGACCTCGTGCGGGTGGAACTCGACCGGGTGGCGACCCACGGCATCAGCGCCGACGAGGTCGCCCGGGGCAAGGGCATGGTCAAGGGCTCGTACGTCCTGGGTCTCGAGGACACCGGGTCGCGGATGAGCCGCCTGGCCAAGTCCGAGCTGCTCTACGGCGAGCTCATGGGGGTCGACGACCTGCTGGCCCGGGTCGACGCGGTCACCACCGACGAGGTGAACGAGGCGGCGGCCGGTCTGCTGACCCAGCCGATGTCGCTCGCCGTGGTCGGACCCTTCGACGAGAACGCGTTCGGAGCGCACCGCTAACCTTGGACCCCGTGACGACGCGGGAGACCCCACCGCCGCCCACCCCCGCCGTGACGCCGGAGCAGCGCAAGCGCCGGATCATCGGCATGACGGTGTGGGCGGCGGCCTTCGTGGTGTTCGTGTGGCTGGTCGGCGTGCCGACCAGCGACCCACTCACCGCCTTCGGCTGGCTGTGGCTGGCCACCATCGCCTGGCGCAACTATCTGCCCTGGCGGGAACACCTGCTCTTCGTGCGCGACTGGGGCCCGGTCGTGCTGTTGCTGGTCTTCTACAACGTCTCGCGCGGGGCCGCCGACAAGCTCTTCGAGCCGCACGTCTTTCCCCTGATCGACGCCGACGTGGCCATGTTCGGGTGGCTCACCGACGGTCAGATTCCCACCGTCTGGCTGCAGGAGCACCTGTACGACCCCCAGCACGTCCCCTGGTGGGAGGTGGTCACCACCGTGGTGTACATCTCGCACTTCCTCACCGTGCCGACGGTGGCCGTAGTGCTCTGGGTCCGCAACCGCGGCGTGTCCTACCGGTTCATCCGCCGCTGGATCACGCTCAGCATGGCCGGCCTGATCACGTACTTCCTCTACCCGGCGGCGCCGCCGTGGTGGGCCTCCCTGTACGGCTTCCTGCCCGACCACGTCGCGCGGTTCTCGTCGCGCGGCCTCGACGTCATCGGCCTGCACGGCGCCGGCAACACCTTGAACGCGCTGCAGGTGCACCAGTCCAACCCGGTGGCCGCCATGCCGTCCCTGCACACCGCGTACGCGATGATGGCCGTCGCCTTCTTCCTGCCGATGGTCCGCCGGCGGTGGTGGCCGCTGCTGCTCGCGTATCCGCTCGCCATGACGTTCACGCTGGTCTACACGGGCGAGCACTACGTGATCGACGTGTTCGTCGGCTGGCTGTACGTCGGTGCGGTGTTCGCGGCGGTGGGCTTCGCCGAACGCTGGTGGGCCCGGCGGACGTCGGCGCGCCCGGCGGACTAAATTATCCGTGTGACGAACCAGGCAGACCCGATCCGCGTCGGCGTTCTCGGAGCCAGGGGCCGCATGGGCCTCGAGGTGTGCAAGGCGGTCGACGCCGCCGATGACATGGAACTGGTCGCGATGCTCGACCAGGGCGACGAGTTGTTCAAGGCCTCCGACGCCGGCGCCCAGGTGTTCGTCGACTTCACGACGCCCGACGTGGTGATGGACAACCTGCACTGGGCGGTCGAGCAGGGCATCAGCATGGTCGTCGGTACGACCGGCTTCACCGCGCAACGGCTCGGCCAGGTCCGCGAGTGGGTGACCGCCCAGCCCGGGGTCGGGGTGCTGGTCGCGCCCAACTTCGGCCTCGGCGCGGTGCTGATGATGGAGTTCGCGGCCCGCGCGGCGCGCTACTTCGACTCGGTCGAGATCATCGAGCAGCACCACCCGCGCAAGCTGGACGCCCCGAGCGGCACGTCGACCCACACGGCCCGGCTGATCGCCCAGGCCCGGGCCGAGGCAGGTCTCGGCCCGATGCCCGACGCCACCAAGGACGAGGTCGACGGCGCGCGCGGCGCCGACATCGACGGCGTACGCATCCACTCGGTGCGCGCCGCGGGCCTGGTCGCCCATCAGGAGGTGCTGTTCGGCTCGCTCGGCGAGACGCTCACCATCCGTCACGATTCGCTCGACCGGGTGTCGTTCATGCCCGGCGTGCTGCTCGGCGTCCGCAAGATCCTCCACCGCCCCGGCCTGACCGTAGGGCTGGACAGCTTCCTGGATTGATGGCATCGCCTCCGCTCGGCGGCATTCGCCCCTGAGCGGCCGACTGCCGCGAGGGTTGGCCGACCTGGTCAGCGGCTCGCTGGCGGCGGGCACGCAGTATCCGCTGAAGCTGGGCGCGGCGCTGCTCGCCACGATCCCGGTCGCGATCATCTTCGTGATCTTCCAGCGCTATTTCGTACGCGACGCGGCCGCGGGTGCGGACAAGGGCTAGATTGTCCGGCTGTGGACCAGCTATCCGTGCGCGGCCGCCGGGTCCGGGCGGTCGCCACCCTGATCGCCGGGGTGCTGCTGCTCGCCGGCACCCTGTGGGGCACCGACGACGACTTCCCGTTCGGGCCGTTCCGCATGTATTCGACGGCGCCCGACCCGAACGGGGCCGCCCGCGACACCCGCGTCGAGGGCGTCGACGCCGACGGCCGCACGGTGGCGATCACCGAGGGCAACAGCGGCATCCGGCGGGCCGAGATCGAGGGCCAGCAGCAGGCGTACGTCGATGACCCGGCCCGCCTGGGCCGCGTCGCCACGGCGTACGAGGAACACTCGCCCGGCGCCGCGCCGCTGCGCACGGTCCGCATCGTGGTGCGCTGGCACGGCATCGAGCATGCCCGGCCCACCGGCAAGTCGTGGGACGAGGTCGTCGCCGAATGGACGCGCCCATGAAGTGGCTGTTCGCCCCGGTGCCGCTCGGGCGGATCGCCGCCTTCCGCACCCTGGTCTACGTCTTCGTCGCCCTCGACCTGACGGTCTTCACGCCCTGGGTGCGTTCGCACGCCGACACCCCCGGCGACCTCTACGAGCCGCTGCTCGTCGGCCGCGTCCTGCCCCTGCCCACGCCGACCCATCTGCTGGTCTGGGCGGTGTTCTGGGCGCTGATCGTGCTCTCCCTGGCCGCCGCCACCGGCCGCGCGCCGCGCATCCTGGGCTGGGTGGTCTTCGCGCTCTACTTCGAGTGGATGATCATCGCGATGAGCTACGGCAAGGTCGACCACGACCGGGTCGGCCTGCTCGTGGCGCTGGCCGTCCTGCCCACGATCGGCCGGGCCCGGTTCGGCGACAGGACGCTCTCCGAGGCGGCCGGGTGGGCGCTCCGGGTCACCCAGATCGCCGTCGTGTGCACGTACTTCCTGGCCGCCTGGGCCAAGCTGCGGTTCGGCGGCATCGACTGGCTGACCAGCGCCGTGCTGGCCCAGGCGATCATCCGCCGGGGCACCTGGCTGGCCGACCACATCGCCGTCGTGCCCGGCCTGCTGATCGCGGCCCAGGTCGGCATCATCCTGTTCGAGCTGCTCAGCCCGCTGATCTTCGTGGTCCCGCAGCGCTTCCGGTGGATCGGCGTGGCGTTCTTCTACTCGTTCCACCTGGTGACGTTCTCAATGATCACCATCTCGTTCGCCCCGCACCTGGTGGCCCTGGCGAGCTTCCTGGCGATCGAACGGGTGCGCCCGATCGAATGGGTGCGGCGCCGGCTCGGCCGCACCCCGGCAGTGGATCAGGCGCCGGATCCGGTGCCGTAGAGCAGGTCGCGCTGGGCCTGGGGGAGCGAGCAGGCCGCGGTGCCGCCCGGCAACAGGTGACGGTGTTCGGCCACCCAGCGGTAGGCCGGCCAGGCGGCCAGCCGCACCGGGCCGAACTGCAGCGCGCCCCCCGCGATCTGCCAGAAGCGGCCGGCGTCGTGGAGCAGCAGGGCGATCGCGTCGGGGCCGGACGCCGTCGAACCGTCGGCGCCGACCCACTGCACCGCCTCCTCGCACTGATCGACCGTCAGACCCAGCGCGTCGAGGTCGGCGAACTGCCACGGGATCACCCGGGCGTGGGTCGGGATGCGCTTCTCGATGAACTCGGCGCACGAACTGCAGAACGAGCAGTCGCCGTCGTAGACGAAGGTCGGCGTGGGCATGGATCTATTCTGCGTCGAGCGCGACGTGCAGCCGCAGCTGGGGGACGAGCATGTCGTCCACATCGAGGGCCCGTCCCGCGCCGTCCGGCTCCCAGCCCGCCGAGGCCAGGAACTTCTGCATCACCTTGTCCTGCTCGTAGGCCCAGGCCACCGCGTGGGTGAAGCCGTCCTCACGCCAGTGGGCGACCGCGGCCGACAACAACCGGCTGCCGTGCCCGCGCCGGCCCCAGCGGGGCTCGACCAGCAGGTCGGTCACCGCGGCGACCGTCTCCGGCAGGGCCGGCTCCTCGGGCGCCAGCGCCTGCTCGTCGGCCGGGCCCGCCGCCGCGAAGCCGATCACCTGAGTCTCCGATTCGCTCTGTTCGACCGCGATCAGCACCCGATGCCTCGCGGTGGGCGGCTGCTCGATCGCCGCGGACCAGCCCCGGGCCAGGTAGGCCTCGTCGAGGTTGGCCAGCACGTGCGGCGGGAACATGCGCCGGTAGGCCGAGCGCCACGTGGTCAGCTGGATGCGGGCGATCTCGGTGGCGTCGCCGGGACGCGCGGGACGGACGAAGCCGATTGCCATGCCGGGAGCCTACAGAGCTGAATGTCGTACCCCTGCTCTACCGTCCTTCTCGATGGCACTCCCTGATTCGCTCTCCGTCGCGCAGGCCCGCCGCGTCACGCTGGCCGCGCAGGGCTTCGCCGACCCCCGGCCCGGCGGCGCGACCGACCTGCGCCACCTGCGGCGGGTGCTGCGCCGCGTCCACCTGATCCAGATGGATTCGGTCAACGTGCTCCAGCGGGCCCACTTCATGCCGCTCTACAGCCGCCTCGGGCCCTATCCGGTCGAGCTGCTCGAGCGAGCGGCCTACCGCCGGCCCCGCGACCTGTTCGAGTTCTGGGGTCACGAGGCGTCGCTGATCACCACCGACCTCCAGCCGCTGTTCCGCTGGCGCATGGCCCGCGCGGGCGAGCTGGCCTGGGGCAACATGCGCCGGGTCGTGCAGGAACAGCCCGAGTTGGTCGCACGGGTGCTGGCCGTCGTGCGCGAGCGCGGTCCGATCACCGCGGCCGAGATCGAGCACGACGAGCCCCGCCGCAGCGACCACTGGGGCTGGAACTGGTCGTCGGTCAAGCAGGCCCTCGAGTGGCTGTTCTACTCCGGTGAGATCACCGCGGCCGAGCGCACCACGTCGTTCGCCCGCCGCTACGACCTGCCCGAGCGGGTGCTGCCCGCGGCCGTGCTCAACGCGCCCACCCCGGCCGAGCCCGACGCCCTCCGCGCCCTGGTCGAGCTGTCGGCTCGGGCGCTGGGTGTCGCCGCCGAGCCCGAGCTGCGCGACTACTTCCGCCTCCCGGTCGACGGGTTCAAGCGGGCCGTGGCCGAGCTGGTCGACGATCAGGTGCTGCGCCCGGTCACCGTCCCCGGCTGGAAGCAGCCGACCTACCTGCACCACGAGGCGAGGCTGCCGCGCTGGGTGCGGGCGGCCACGCTGGTCAGCCCGTTCGACCCGCTGATCTGGGAACGCGGCCGCACCGAGCGGCTGTTCGGCATGAACTACCGCATCGAGATCTACGTGCCCGCCGCCCAGCGCCTCTACGGCTACTACGTGCTGCCCTTCCTGCTGGGCGACCAGCTCGTGGCCCGGGTCGACCTCAAGGCCGACCGCAAGACCGGCGAGCTGCTCGTGCCCGCGGCCTGGCTCGAGCCCGGCGCCGACCAGGACGAGACGGCGGCGGCTCTCGCCCTCGAACTGCATCGGCTGGCCGGTTGGCTCGGCCTCGACCGCGTCGCCACCCCCGGACGCGGCGACTTCGCCGGCCCGTTGACGGCCGCCCTCAAAGCGCTGTCCCTGTAAGGCGCTGTCCCGGTGAGGCGTTGTCCCTGTGAGGCGTCACCACGGTGCTGCCACTGGTCTCCGGCCGAGTGCCGCGCGAAGCGCTGCCTGCTGCCCGCGGATTGCGCGGGGACGCGGCGCGAGCAGGCGCGGGCGACGGCCGCACCAAGAAGTGATCTTGAATGATCGAACAGCGGCGACGCGGGTGTACCGTGGCGCCCATGAGCGCCACCACGACCTCGGACGCCGCCCGCACGTGGCTGGACGATCAGCCCGTCCAGGGTCCGCCGGTGCCGCCGGAATGGCTGGCCTACTACGCCCAGCAGCAGGCCGCCCACGAGCCCGACCGGGTCACCCGCTTCGTCCAGCGGGTCTGGACGAAATCGCCGATCTGGGCCGCCCCGCTCGCCCTGCTGGTCTGCATGGGCGGCGCCGTCGGCTACACGATGGTGACCCACCCGGCCGAGGCCGGCGCCGGTGAAGCCCCCACCTGCCTGCTGAAATACACCACCGGCTTCGTCTGCCCGGGCTGCGGCGGCACCCGCGCGGCCTGGTACCTGCTGCACGGCGACCTGCCGGCCGCGGCCCGCCACCACGCGATCTTCGTCTTCGCCGTTCCGTTCCTGCTCTATCTGTACGTGGCCTGGGCCGGCAAGCGCCTCTTCAAGTGGAACCTGCCCCAGCTGAACCTGAGCCCGGCCGTCCTGATCACCTTCGTCGCTGTGTGGGCGGTCTGGAGCGTGGCCCGCAACCTGCCCTGGGACCCGTTCACCGCGCTCTACGTCTGAGCGGGCCGTCCGATAGGTTGGGGGGTATGACGCACGACCCGCGACCCTTCGGACGGTTGCTGACCGCCATGGTCACCCCGTTCGCGCCGGACGGCTCCCTCGACGTCGAGGGCGCGGCGAAGCTGGCCACCTACCTCGTCGACGAGCAGCGCAACGACGCGCTCGTCGTCAGCGGCACCACCGGCGAGTCGCCGACCACCACCGACGCCGAGAAAGAGACCCTGCTCCGCGCCGTGATCGACGCGGTGGGCGACCGGGCCCGGATCGTCGCGGGTGTGGGCACCAACAACACCGCTCACACGATCGAGCTGGCCCACGCCGCGGAAAAGGCTGGCGCCCACGGCCTGCTGGTCGTGACCCCGTATTACAACAAGCCACCGCAGGCCGGTGTGGCCAGGCACTTCCTCACTGTGGCGGACGCGGTCGGCCTGCCGGTGATGGTCTACGACATCCCGCACCGCGCCGGCACGGCGATAGCCACCGAGACCATGTGCCGCATCGCCGAACACGACCGCATCGTCGCCGTCAAGGACGCCAAGGGCGACCTGATCGCCAGCTCGTGGGTGCTCAGCCGCACGGGCCTGGCCTACTACTCGGGCGACGACGCGGCGACCCTGCCGCTGCTGTCGATCGGCGGGGTGGGCCTGGTCGGCACCTCCACCCATTTCACCGGCGTCCTGGCCAAAGACATGATCGAGGCGTTCGAGCGCGGCGACAACGCCGCCGCTCTCGCCCTGCACCGGCGGGCTATGCCGCTGTTCACCGGCATCTTCCGGGTTCCGGGCACCATGCTGGTCAAGGCGGGCCTCGACGCTCAGGGTCGCCCGGCCGGCCCGGTCCGCTCGCCGCTGGTCGACGCGACCGAGGCCGAGCTCGACCAACTGCGCCAGGACGCCGCCGCAGCCGGCATCGCCCTGTGACGGGCACCGCCGCACAAAATGAGGAAAGACAGACAAATCTGATATGAGTCAAGCTCACGCGGACCTCGAACCGCCGCCCCCGCTGCCCGAGGGCGCCCTGCGCGTCATTCCGATGGGTGGCCTCGGGGCCATCGGCCGCAACATGACGGTCCTGGAGTTCGACGGCAAGCTGCTGATCATCGACTGCGGGGTGCTGTTCCCCGACGTGGAACAGCCCGGCGTCGATCTGATCCTGCCCGACTTCACGCCGATCCTCGACCGGCTCGACGACGTCCAGGCGATCGTGCTCACGCACGGCCACGAGGACCACATCGGCGCCGTCCCCTACCTGCTGGCCCACAAGGCCGACATCCCGCTGGTGGGCTCGGAGTTCACGCTGGCGCTGGTCGAGGCCAAGCTGGCCGAGCGCCGCCTCGACCCGTACACGCTGACCGTGCGCGAGGGCCAGACGGAGCAGCTCGGGCCGTTCGGCTGCGAGTTCTTCGCGGTCAACCACTCGATCCCCGACGCGCTGGCCGTCGCCGTGCGCACCCCGGCCGGCCTCATCCTGCACACCGGCGACTTCAAGATGGACCAGGTGCCGCTGGACGGCCGGATCACCGACCTGGCCGGGTTCGCGCGGCTCGGCGCCGAGGGCGTCGACCTGCTGCTCTCCGACTCGACGAACGCCGAGGTGCCCGGTTTCGTCACGCCCGAGCGCGACATCGGCCCGGTGCTGAGCTCGATCTTCGGCAAGGCGCGGGGCCGCATCATCGTGGCCAGCTTCGCCTCCCATGTGCACCGAGTGCAGCAGGTCATGGACGCGGCCTGGGAGTACGAGCGCAAGGTGGCCCTCATCGGCCGCTCGATGGTCCGCAACATGGGCATCGCCCGCGACCTCGGCCTGCTCAACATCCCGGACGGGCTGCTGGTCAGCCTGGACGAGGCGACCAGGCTGCCGGGTGACGAGATCGTCTTCATGTCGACCGGCTCGCAGGGTGAGCCGATGAGCGCGCTCGGCCGCATGGCCAACGGCGACCACCGGCACATCACGATCGAGCCGGGCGACACCGTCGTGCTCGCCAGTTCCCTCGTGCCGGGCAACGAGACCTCGGTCTATCGGGTGATCAACCGGCTGTCCCGGGCCGGCGCCACCGTGGTGCACAAAGAGACGGCCAAGGTGCACGTCTCGGGTCACGCCCCGGCCGGCGAGCTGCGCTACCTGCTCAACGTGGTGCGTCCCAGCAACCTCATGCCGGTGCACGGCGAGTGGCGCCACCTGCGCGCTCACGCCCAGCTCGGTGTCGAGACCGGCGTCGCGCCCGACCGGGTCGTGCTGTGCGAGGACGGCGACGTCGTCGACCTGGTCGAGGGGCACGCCCGCCACGTCGGCCGGGTGCAGAACCGCTACGTCTACGTCGACGGGCTCGCGGTCGGCGACGTCAGCGAGTCGCTGCTGACCGAGCGGCGCATCCTCGGCGACGGCGGCTTCATCTCGGCCACCGTGGTGATCGACTCGGTGACGGGCAAGGTCGTCGGCGAGCCGAACATCTCGGCCAAGGGCTTCTCGGAGGACCCCGACGCGTTCAACCCGGTGATTCCGTTGCTGACCGCCGCGCTGCACCGCTCGGCCGAGGACGGCATCACCGACACCCACCAGTTGCAGCAGGTCGTGCGGCGTACGGTGGGCCGCTGGGTCAACGACGCGTACCGCCGCCGGCCCATGATTGTGCCGACCGTCGTCGAGGTCTGAGCGAAATAGAAGCGGCCATTTAAACCTTTCGCTGGTTCTCCCCGTACTTCTGGGCACGGTGCCGCCCCCACGGCACCCGTGTCGAGGGGAGTACCGAAAGATGCAGCGCAGACGGATCGCCGTGGCGGCGGCGGTCGTGGCGGCGGCGGGTGCGGCGGTGGCGTTCACCCTGCCTTCCATGGCCGGCACCACGCCGTCGAGCACGACTGCCAAGCCCAAGGCCGGTGGCGTTTCGCCGCAGATCCTGGCGGCAATGAAGCGCGACCTCGGGCTGGACGGCGATCAGGCCACGGCCCGGTTGCAGCGGGCGAAGTGGGCCAGCGCCGTGAGCGCCCGGCTGTCCGCACAGACCGGCGCCGACTTCGGTGGCGCCTGGCTGGCCACCGACGGCAACACCCTCAAGATCGCCGTGACCGACCCCGCCGCCGAGAAGGCGGTCCGGGCCGCGGGCGCCGAGCCGGTGCTGGTCGAGCGCAGTGAGCAGGCGTTGGTGACGGCCAAGGAGAAGGTGGACGCGGTCCGCTCCGAGGCGTCCGGTGTCAGCGGCTGGTACGTCGACGTCAAGACCAACAAGCTGGTCGTGGTGGCCAAGCCGGGCAAGGTGTCGACGGCCAAGAGGCTGGCTCGCACGGCCGGCGTGGCCGGTGACGCCGTGTCGGTCGTCACCAGTTCGGCCACTCCCAAGCCGCTGTTCGACGTGCGCGGCGCCGACCCGTACTTCATCCGGGTCGACGGCGGCACGGCGCGCTGCTCGATCGGGTTCTCGGTCGAGGGCGGTTTCGTCACGGCCGGGCACTGCGGCGGCGTCGGCGCGACCACGACCGGCTTCAACCAGCAGGCCCAGGGCACCGTACGCGCGTCGACCTTCCCGGGCGACGCCGACATGGGCTTCGTCGAGGTCAACGGCGAATGGGACCCGCGCCCGGTGGTCAACGACTTCGAGGGCAACGAGCTTCCGGTGGCCGGCAACACCGAGGCGCCCGTGGGCGCGGCGGTCTGCCGTTCCGGCTCCACCACCGGCACCTTCTGCGGCACGATCCTGGCCAAGAACCAGACGGTGGTCTACCCCGAGGGCCCGGTCACCGGTCTGACCCGCACCGATGTCTGCGCCGAGGGTGGCGACTCGGGTGGTCCGTGGCTCAGCGGCGACCAGGCCCAGGGCCTCACCTCGGGCGGCTCGGGCGACTGCACGGTCGGCGGCGAGACGTTCTTCCAGCCGGTCAACGAGATCCTCGCGGCCGAGGACCTGACGCTGGTGACCAGCGGTGGCGGCGCGGCCCAGCCGCCGGCCGAGGACGCACAGCCCCCGGCCGAGTCGGCCGGCGCCTGCGCCGACCAGGCCGTGCAGCGTGACGGCACCCTGCCCCGCGCCCGCACCGCCCAGGCCCAGCCCGACGGCGCCGCGTTCCGGTCGAACGCCGGCGTCCAGACCGCGTGCCTCACCGCCGCCGAGGGGGCCGACTTCGACCTCTTCCTGCAGCGGCTCACCGACCGCGGTTTCCGCACGGTCGCCAGCGACACCGGCGCCGGCGACAAGGAGCTGACCTTCAACGGCCGCTCCGGCACCTACCGGTACGTCGTCGTCGCCACCTCCGGCGCCGGCGCGTACAACCTGGGGTTCAGCACCCCCTGACGCGCCCCGCCACCATCCCTGCCTCGGTGGCGACAGCGCATCTGACGATGCCGGGGAGCTCATGGCTCCCCGGCATCGTCGCGTCTGCGTCTCAACCGAGCTGGCGCAGTTCCAGCACCTCGTTGGACAGCTGGACGCTGGTCGCGATCGCGGCGATCATCACCTGGTCGAGCTGCTCGGGCGTGACGCCCCGCTCCCAGTCGGCGATGACCTCGCCCACCACGAGCACCGTCCCGTCGTCGTTGACGTGGACGTACGCCTTGGGAAAGAGCTGGTCGTGGTTCCACGAGTTGCAGAACTCGTAGAGCCGGGCGACGTCGTCCATCCCGAACATGTGTTGCACCATCGTGCGCACCTGGAGCACTTCCTGCTGCTGCCCGATGCGGAAGAAGTAGATGAGGTTGCCCTGGAAGTTGCCGCCGATGTCCCCCTCGGCGTCCTCGAAGTACTTGAAGTCGCGCGCGTCGAGCGCGTCGGTGATCATTTCCTTGGTGAAGGCCTGCACCCGCCGATAGTAGGTCGGTGCGCCTACCGGATTCATGAGCATCGCGGCGTTACGGTGTGACCATGGCGGGCCGCACCTCTCCGGCGAGCCGGGGCCGCGCCGCGTCCACGACGCGCGGCGCCGCTACCAACCGTGCCCGTCAACCGGCACGCCAGCCCGCCCGCAAGACTCCGCCGCGCAAAGCGACGCGACCCCGCTCGGCGGCCCGTGCGCGGCCTTCCATGGGTTCGGCGGTGGCTACCGGCGTCGGCCGCGGTCTGGGCGCACTGTGGATGGGCCTGGCCCACAGCGTCGGCTGGGCTGCCCGCGGCGTCGGCCGGCAGGCCGCCACAGCCAAAGAGATCGATCCCGAACACCGCCGCGACGGCGCCGGTCTGCTGCTGCTCGGCCTGGCCATCCTGGTCGGGGTGGCGGTGTGGTTCGGCAGCGCCGGGCCGGTCGGCAAGTGGCTGGCCGACTCGACCCACCTGTTCCTCGGCGGCCTCGCCGTGCTGCTCCCGCTGCTGCTGCTCTACGGCGCCGTACGCCTGATGCGCAAGCCGGCCGACCCGGAGCACCGCGGTCGCACGCTGGTCGGCTGGACGGCGATCGTCATCGCCACCGCCGCGCTGCTGCACGTCTCGCAGCGCCCCGACGACGGCGCCGCGATGGAGAGGGCGGGCGGCCTGCTCGGGTACGCCTTCGGCGCGCTGCTCGAGCGGGCGGTGACAGCCTGGGTGGCGGTGCCGCTGCTGGTGCTCCTCTTCGTCTTCGGCTTCCTGGTGATCACGGCCACGCCGATCAACAAGATCCCCGAGCGGGTGCTGCTGCTGGTCGACGTGTTGCTCGGCCGGTCGACCGAGCGCGCCCCGCTGCCCACCCCCGAGCTGCCCGAGGACGACGAGGACGCCGAGGAGCCGGTCAAGAAGCGCCGCCCGTCGCGTCGCCGGCAGGGCTCGCTGGCCGACATCGGCCTGGCCCCCGACGAGCCGGCCGCCGACGAGGACGACTTCCTCGTGCACGACACGGTGGCCGTGCCCAAGGTGCCGGCCAGCCGCAAGAAGCCGACGCCGGCCCCGCCCGACCACTCGGAGCCGCTGCCCACCCGGGCCGAGCAGCTCGAGATCAGCTCGGTGCCGGGCGACTACCGCCTGCCGCCGCCCTCGCTGCTCGGCCAGGGCTCGCCGCCGAAGTCGCGCAGCCGGGCCAACGACGAGATCATGGCCGCCCTGTCCGGGGTGTTCGACCAGTTCAACGTCGACGCCGAGGTCACCGGCTTCACCCGCGGGCCGACGGTCACCCGCTACGAGGTCGAGATCGGTCCCGGCACCAAGGTCGAGCGCATCACCCAGCTGTCGCGCAACATCGCGTACGCGGTGAAGTCGCCCGACGTCCGCATCCTGAGCCCGATCCCGGGCAAGAGCGCGGTCGGCGTCGAGATCCCCAACACCGACCCCGAGAACGTCGCGCTGGGCGACGTGCTGCGCTCGCGGGCCTCCACCGCCGACCACCACCCGATGCTGGTCGCGCTGGGCAAGGACATCGAGGGCGGCTTCGTGGTGGCCAACCTGGCCAAGATGCCGCACATCCTGATCGCCGGCGCGACCGGCGCCGGCAAGAGCTCGTGCCTGAACTCGCTGCTGGTGTCGCTGCTGACCCGGGCCACCCCCGACGAGGTCCGCCTGCTGCTGGTCGACCCCAAGCGGGTCGAGATGACCGCGTACGAGGGAATCCCGCACCTCGTCACGCCGATCATCACGAATCCGAAGAAGGCCGCCGACGCGCTCGAGTGGGTCGTCCGCGAGATGGACATGCGCTACGACGACCTCGCGGCCAACGGCGTGCGCCACCTCGACGACTTCAACCGCAAGGTCCGCAGCGGCGAGATCACCGCGCCGCCCGGCAGCGAGCGCGTCATGAAGCCGTACCCGTACCTGCTGGTCATCATCGACGAGCTGGCCGACCTGATGATGGTGGCGCCGCGCGACGTGGAGGACTCGGTCGTCCGCATCACCCAGCTGGCCCGGGCCGCCGGCATCCACCTGGTGCTGGCCACCCAGCGCCCCTCGGTCGACGTGGTGACCGGCCTGATCAAGGCGAACGTGCCGTCCCGGCTCGCCTTCGCGACCTCCTCGCTGGCCGACAGCCGGGTCATCCTCGACCAGCCGGGCGCCGAGAAGCTGCTCGGCCGCGGTGACGGGCTGTTCCTGCCGATGGGCGCCTCGAAGCCGGTGCGCATCCAGGGCGCCTGGGTCGACGAGAAAGAGATCGCGGCGGTCGTCAAGTTCTGCAAGGACCAGCGCGAGCCGGAGTTCCGCGAGGACGTCACCGAGGTCCCGCAGAGCAAGAAGAAGCAGATCGACGAGGAGGTCGGCGACGACCTCGAGGTGCTGATCCAGGCCATCGAGCTGGTCGTGACCAGTCAGTTCGGCTCGACGTCGATGCTCCAGCGCAAGCTGCGGGTGGGCTTCGCCAAGGCGGGCCGCCTGATGGACCTGATGGAGACCCGCGGCATCGTCGGCCCGTCCGAGGGCAGCAAGGCCCGCGACGTGCTGGTCAAGCCCGACGAACTGGAAGAGGCGCTGTCGTCTCTCCGAGTGGACGAGTGAGCCACTCCAGCTCTTCCTCCAGCGGGTCTTTTCGGAAGGCATCCCGCAGCAACTGGTGGGCGACGATGATCAGGGCGGCCAGCATCAGCAGGGCGGCGATGGTGGGTAGCACGGCGACGACGCGGCCGAACAGGTACGGCTGGTAGCTGAGGAGCGAGGCCGCCTGGACCAGCAGCGGGACGTACCAGAGGCGCGGGCGGAACATCACCAGCACGACGGTGAGCACGTCGGCCAGGAAGAAGTAGCGCTCGTGCATGCCGGGCAGCAGGAATGGCATGAGAATCGAGAACAGCGCGGCCGCCAGCACGATCCGCTCCCGGGTCAGCTCGACCGCCCGCGCGATCAGCACGTAGATCACCGCGATCACGACCGCCGCCGCGAACAGGTAGCCGAGGGTGCGCAGTGTGTCCTCGCGGGGGCCACCGGGCATCAGGGCGAACACGTTGGGGGCGCGCAGGCTCAGCTCGGGCACGTTCACGGCCTGCCGATTCATGCTGTAGATCGTCAGCAGCTCGATCGGGTCGCGGCCGAACACGATCGCGGGAATGTCGAGCGCCAGATAGGCGGCGGGCGCGGCCAGCAACGTACGCCAGGGAATCTTGCCGCCCAGGGCGAGGAGCAGCAGAAGCGGCAGGATGAAGATTCCCTGCGGCTTCATGGCGACCGCGACGCCGCACAGCGCGACACCCCACCAGGGTTTGTCCCGCAGCAGGAAATAGAGCCCGCCCAGGGCCGGCGCGGCCCACATCGCGTCGATCTGGCCCCAGAACGAGGCGTTCAGCACAACGGTCGGCAACAGCACCACGATCAGCGCCGTGGCCGTCGCGATGCGGCTGCCCGGCCACCGCAGCGCGACGATCCGGTAGGCGAAGAAGGCCAGCACGACGTCGAAGACGACCCAGATCGCCTTGATCTTGAGGATGAGCGGCCCGGGCAGCAGGTGAGAGAACGCCAGGAGGTAGAGGAACGGCGCGTTGTAGTTGCCGACGTCGGCGCCGAGGCTGCGCCAACCGCCGATCCGCCCGAGCTGGTGGTACCACGAGAAGAAGATGCTCATGTCGGTGGTCTTCTCGCGGAAGCCCACCCAGCGCACGAGGATCGCGATCACGACCAGCGCGGCGATGAGCAGGGCTTCGGCATGCGGCGTGGGCTTCTTCAGAGTCTGCATGGCGCCCAGGGATACGGGCCGGACAGCCCGGCGGATCAGTGCGCGGAACAGTGGGGTCCGGAACCCGGCTAACCTGGTCGGGTGTCGGTAACTCCTTCCCCCCGCCGTGTCGCCCTTCTCACCCTCGGCTGCGCCCGCAACGAGGTCGACTCGGAAGAGCTGGCCGCCCGCCTCGACGCGGGCGGATGGCAGGTGAGCACCGACGCCTCCGGGGCCGACGTGGTGCTGGTGAACACGTGCGGCTTCGTCGAAAAGGCAAAGCAGGACTCGATCGAGACGCTGCTCGCCGCGGCCGACACCGGGGCCAAGGTCGTCGCGGCCGGCTGCATGGCCGAGCGCTACGGCCGCGAGCTCGCCGAGAGCCTGCCCGAGGCCCAGGCCGTGCTCGGTTTCGACGACTACACCGACATCGCGGCCCGGCTCGACGGCGTTCTGGCCGGCGAGCGCTTCGACGCACACACTCCGCGCGACCGCCGCGAGCTGCTGCCCATCACGCCCGTGCAGCGCCAGTCGGCCAAGGTCGTCGTGCCCGGTCACGCCACGGTCGACGAGCACACCCCGGCCCACCTGCGCCCGGTGCTGCGCCGCCGGCTCGACAACGGCCCGGTCGCGAGCCTCAAGCTGGCCAGCGGCTGCGACCGCAAGTGCGCGTTCTGCGCCATCCCGGCCTTCCGCGGCGCCTTCGTCTCGCGCGACCCGCAGGAACTGCTGGCCGAGGCGGAATGGCTGGCCCGGTCCGGCGTCCGTGAGCTCGTGCTGGTGAGTGAGAACAGCACCTCGTACGGGAAAGATCTGGGTGACCCCAGGGCGCTCGAGAAGCTGCTGCCCCAGCTGGCCGCCGTCGACGGCATCGTGCGGGTGCGGGCCAGCTACCTGCAGCCGGCCGAGACCCGGCCCGGCCTGGTCGAGGCGATCGCCACCACCCCGGGCGTCGCGCCCTACTTCGACCTCTCGTTCCAGCACTCGAGCGAGCCGGTGCTGCGCCGGATGCGGCGTTTCGGCTCCACCGACCGGTTCCTCGATCTGCTCGCGTCGGCCCGCGAGCTGGCCCCCGCGGCCGGCGCCCGCAGCAACTTCATCGTCGGCTTCCCCGGCGAGACCCGGCACGACGTCGACGAGCTGGTGCGTTTCCTGTCCGAGGCCAGGCTCGACGCGATCGGCGTCTTCGACTACAGCGACGAGGACGGCACCGAGGCGGCCGGGCTCGACAAGAAGGTCAAGGAAGACACCATCAAGCGCCGGTACGACCGGATCGTCACGCTCGCCGACGAGCTGTGCACCCAGCGCGCCGAGGAGCGGCTCGGCTCGATCGTCGAGGTGCTGGTCGACACGGTCGAGGGCGGCGAGGTCGAGGGCCGCGCCGAGCACCAGGCGCCCGAGGTCGACGGTTCCACGATGCTCGTGCCGGGCGAGGCGGGCGCCGACCTCGCCGCCCTGCGCCCCGGCGACTTCGTGCGGGCCCGGGTCACCGCCACCGAGGGTGTCGACCTGGTCGCCGTGCCGGTCGAGATGATCTCAGCGGCGCCGGTGTCCCCGCGGTGACCGACGAGCCGGTCCCGGTGACCGCGCCCCGGACGGTGTCGCCCTACAACGCGGCGAACGTCCTGACCGTGGTGCGGATCGTGCTGGTCCCGGTGTTCCTCGGCCTCGTGGTCTCGTCCCAGCTCACCGGCACGGGTGCGCGCATCCTGACCTGCCTGGTGTTCTGCGTGGCCTCGGCGACCGACTTCGTCGACGGCTGGATCGCCCGGCGCTGGTCGCTGGTCACCTCGTTCGGCAAGGTGGCCGACCCGATCGCCGACAAGGCGCTGACCGGCACGGCGCTGGTGCTCCTCTCGATCTACGACCGGTTGCCGTGGTGGGTCACGGCGCTCATTCTCGTACGCGAGTGGGGAATCACCGCCCTGCGGTTCTGGGTGATCCGGTACGGCATCATCCCGGCCAGCCGCGGCGGCAAGCTCAAGACGGTGCTCCAGATCGCCGCCATCGCCTGGTACCTGTGGCCCGTCCCCGAGCCGTTCGACATCGTCGGCGTGGTGCTGATGGGCGCGGCGACGATCGTGACGGTCGTGACCGGTGTGGACTATGTGATCGAGGCGCTGCGTTTACGGCGGGACGCCCGTCGCGCGGCCCGCACGGACGGGTAAATTCCTCGGGGTGGGTCCTGATATCGCCGCCGCCGCGGCCGTGCACCGCCTGATCGACCGGCACGAGACCTTTGCCACCGCCGAATCGCTGACCGGGGGCCTGGTGGCCGCGACCGTGGTCGAGATCCCGGGGGTGAGCGCGGTCTACCGGGGCGGGCTGGTCGTCTATGCCACCGAGCTCAAGCACATCCTGGCCGGGGTGCCGCAGGCCCTGCTCGACGAGCGCGGCCCGGTCGATCCCGACGTGGCCGGGGCACTGGCCGAAGGCGCCCGCGAACGCTGCGGCGCCGACTGGGGCGTGGCGACGACCGGCGTGGCCGGGCCCGAGCCGCAGGACGGCAAACCGGTCGGCCTGGTCTACGTGGCGGTGGCCGGCGCGTCCGGCACCCAGGTGCGCGAGCTGCGCCTCGACGGAAATCGTGCGGCCATCCGCACCGAAAGTGTGACGAGGGCGCTATTCCTGCTCGCAGACTGTCTTCAGGGCGCTCCAGCACCGGTCTGAGCTGGGGAATGTCCCAGTGACCAGAGTCGTTACGGAAGAGCCCCGTTGTCGGGCTGCCCCGGAATTCGGCGGGGCGGTATGTCGGTCTGGCCGGCAGCGGGTACGGTTGCGGGAAGCCTCCGGCGCGTGCCGGCGGCCCCGCCGCAGGAGGAGGTGCCATGGTCCTGCTACGCCGGGTTATCGGCGACGCACTGAGGGCGCGCCGGCAGGGGCAGCACCGCACGCTGCGCGAGGTGTCCACCGCCGCGAATGTCAGCCTGGGTTACCTGTCGGAGATCGAGCGCGGTCAGAAAGAAGCGTCCAGCGAATTGCTGGCCGCCATCTGTGACGCTCTCGGCGCCCGCCTTTCCGAACTCCTGGGTGAGGTCAGCAGCACGCTGTCGCTCGCCGAGGGCATGGAAGGCGTATTAGTCCCGGTCGACGCCGATGCGGTCAAGTCGCAGTCCAAGCCGGTCGATGGGGACGTTTCCGTCTCGGTCCGCCGTGAGTCCCCACTCAAGGCGACCCTGCACGCGACTCGCAAACCCCATCGCGATGTCGTTTACGCCGCATAAAAGCGATGATTTCGCCCGGGCCGGGCCTGCTCTCCGCGAGCAGGTCCGGCCCGTTTCGTTTTCGATATCTGTGGGGTTGCTGAGACTCATCGGGGTGGGTCCCTCGGGATCGACCCCGAGCCGGGAGAGCGCGTAACCTCAAACCGTGGGGGTCACCCTGAGATCCCCCCGAGGTCACGTGACGCCGGTGGCGTCGAGCTGACACGATGGCAGAACACACCTGGTGACTCGCCATCGCGACAGCTCCTCGATCTGCGTCGGTGGCGGACCCGATAGAGCGACATTGAGGGGATACCGCGAAATGGCGAACCCGTTCGTCAAGGGCTGGCGATACATGATGGCGCTCTTCGGCGCGAAGATCGATGAATACGCCGACCCGAAGGTTCAGATCCAGCAGGCCATCGAGGACGCGCAGCGTCAGCACCAAGGTCTCGTTCAGCAGGCCGCGGCGGTCATCGGCAACCAGCGCCAGCTCGAGATGAAGCTGTCCCGCCAGATGGAAGAGGTCGAGAAGCTGCAGGGCATGGCCCGGCAGGCGCTCGTCCTGGCCGACCGGGCGCGGGCCGGCGGCGACGAGGCCGAGGCCCAGAAGTACGAGGGCACCGCCACGACGCTCGCCACCCAGCTGGTCTCCGGCGAGCAGTCGATGGAAGACCTCAAGACGCTGCACGACCAGGCGCTCTCCGCCGCGGGCCAGGCCCGCAAGGCGGTCGAGAACAACGCCATGGTGCTCCAGCAGCGCATCGCCGAGCGGTCGCGTCTGCTGAGCCAGCTCGAGCAGGCCAAGATGCAGGAGACCGTGGCCAAGTCGCTCGAGTCGATGTCGTCGCTCGCCGCGCCCGGCAACACGCCGTCGCTCGACGAGGTCCGCGACAAGATCGAACAGCGCTACGCGAACGCGATGGGTCGCGCCGAGCTGGCGTCCAACTCGGTCGAGGGCCGCATGCTCGAGGTGCAGAAGTCGAGTCTCGATCTCGCCGGTTCGTCCCGGCTCGAGCAGATCCGCGCCAGCATGGCGGGCGACAAGCTCGGCGCCGCGCCCACGCAGCCCGCGGTCGAGCAGTCCTCGGCTCCGGCCTCCGACCCGGCCAGCGTGGCGCGGCTCGACGAGATCCGCGCCAGCATGAATCAGAAGCGCGGCGACACGACGGCCGCCGGCTGACGCACTTCGCACAACCAGGGGAGGGACGACGGTGGACGAGCGGACCAGGTACTTCCGGCGGCTCAAGCGTCTGCGCAGCGCGGCGCGACGGTGGAGCGTGCTGGGAGGCGGACTGGCCGCGGCCACCGCCGTCCTCACCCCCTATCAGGGCATCGGCTGGGCCGACGCGATCTGGGCCGGCTCGGCCGGCGCTTCGATCGCGCTGGCCTGGTGGCGTTTCAGCGACCACCGCGAGCTGGCCGCCCTGCCCGCGCCGCCGCCACCCCCGCCCGCGCTCGCCGGCGCCAAGCTGACCGCGGCGCTCGAGCGCTTCCCGGCCGGCCGCACGATGATCAATGAGGTGCGCCGGCAGAAGAACCGCTATGCCCTGCGCGGCTCGGCGATCACCCAGGCGTGGGACAGGCTCGACGTGGCTTCGTCCACTTTGACCGCTCTGTCCGGTCGGCTCACCGGTTCCGGCGAGGGCGCTGTGCTCGAGGCCGCGGTGGCCGAGGAATGGTTGCGCGACCTCGGCCAGCGGGTGGCCAGCGTCGAACGGGCCCTGCCGCTCAGCCCGCCCGAGCAGCGCGCCGGCCTCGCCGAGTCGCACAGCCTGCTGGCCGAGCAGTTCACCGAGGGCGTCGACGCCTACGAGCGACTGGTCGCGGCGGCCGCGAGCTACGTCGCCGAGGACGGCCACCCGGTGACCGAGGGCAAGCACCCGGCCTTCGCGAGCCTGGTCGACGCCACCGACAAGCTCCGCGGCATCGCCGAGGGCCTTTCCGAACTGAAACGCCCGGCCTAAACCTCCCGCGGGCGGGGCTGGCAGCGCGGGCACCAATAGGTGATCCGTTCGCCATTCTCGTCCTTCTGGATCGCGGCGCCGCATCGGCGGCAGGGCTGCGCGCGACGACCGTACACATAGCTCGTCTGCCCGCGTCGCAGCGAGCCGGTCGTCGTCTGGGTCCAGCGCCCACGATTGGACGCCACCAGTTTCTGGGCCAGTCGCACGGTGCCCGGCAGGTCGGCGACCAGCGACACCGGCGTCCACGGCCACAGCCCTCGCAGGAAGAGCGTCTCGGCCTTGTAGAGGTTGCCCACGCCGGCCAGGTTGCGCTGGTCGAGCAGGGCCTCGGCGATGGTCCGCTCCGGCTGCTCGGCGATGCGCCGCGTGGCCTCGTCGGCGTCCCAGTCGGCGCCCAGCAGGTCGGGGCCGAGATGGCCGAGGTGCTGATCCTCCTCGGCCGTCGGATAGAGCGCGACCTCGTGCAGGTGGTAGCCGACGGCGACCGAGCGACGGGTGCGCAGCACGACCCGGATCAGGTGGGCCGGGCGGGCAGTCCAGCGTTCCCCCGGGGCGTACGCCCGCCACGCGCCCTCCATACGCAGGTGCGAGTGCAGGGTGAGCGGCTTCTCGCCGTCCCGGGTCAGGCGCAGCAGCAGGTGCTTGCCGCGACTGGCCGATTCGGCGACGGTCCAGCCGCTGAGGTCGGACGTGGCCAGCTGCGGCACACGGAAGTCGGAGCCGTTCAGCACGTCGCCCTGGAGGGCCTTCTCCAGCACGCGCGCGGTGTTCCAGACGGTGTCGCCCTCGGGCATGCCTCAATCCTGCCCCGGCGCGGGGCCGAGAAACGACATCATGGTCGCTTCGTCGATGCTGTCGGCCGCTGCGAGGTCGGCCGCGGTCAGAAGCGTGGCCAGCGCCGCGGTGCGGACCGGGTCGGCGGCGTCGGGGTCGAGGCCTCGCCGGGCGGCGAAGCGCCTGACGGCCATCAGCAGGCCGGCGGCGTCGCGCTTGTTTCCCGTACGGGCGAGAGCGTAGGACGCGGTATGCAGCCCACCCAGCACGTTGCCGACATCGTCCTCCTCGGCGAATCCGGTCAGCGCCCGCCGTAGCACCACGAGAGCGTGCTCCGGGCTTGCTTCCACCAGCCCAGCACTCAGCGGTGCGGGGCCTGCGGGCAGCACGTCTTCCACCAGCCCGGTTCTCAACGGTGCGGGGCCTGCCGGCAGCACGTCTTCTGACCGCCCCGTACTCAACGGCGCGGGGCCTGTGGGCAGCACGTCTTCCGACTCGGCGCCTCGCAGCGCGGCGACGAACCGCGTGCCCTCTGGCTGGGAGCCTTCCGGTTGTGTGCTCGCTGCCCGCGGGTCCTCGTGAGGCGGCGCCGTCGTGGTGTCGCCCGGCGCGGGCTCGGTGCCGTCGAGCAGGGCACGGGCCAGCAGCAGATCGCTCATCGCGGCCGTCCAGGTCTGGCGCAGCGCGACCGCCGCCGCCCCGGCCTCGGCGAGCACCCGTCGGCCCTCGGCCAGCCGGCCCGCGCCGGCCAGAGCGGCACCCAGCGACGCCGTGGCGGCGGGCACGATCCACTCCTCGCCGATGCGCCGCGCCAGTGCCAACGAGCGCCGCGCCGGCTCGACACCGCGGTCGAAGTCACCGCGGAACGTCCAGTACAGAGATTCGTAGTAGGAGCCCTGCGCAGCCAGGATCTTGCCCTCCTGGTCCGAGTGCTCGCCGAGGATCTGCAGCCCGGCGTAGAGGTCGGTCGTCGCGCCGAGGTCGCCGGTCATGTAGCGCAGCAACGCGGCGCTGAGGTGGGCGCGGGCCCGGTCGGTGGGCGGCGCCTCCGGGGCGGCGGCCAGGCCACCCCGCAGCAGTGGCAGACCTTCTGTGACCAGCCCGCCCCGGAACCAGAACCACTGCAGCAGCCCGGCGGTGCGCAACGCCGTCGCCGGCCGCGTCCCGAGGTCGTGCCGGATCCCGGCGCGCAGGTTGAGGAGTTCCCGGTTGAGCGTACGGATGGAGTGGGCCGAATGTTCGCCGCGGAGCAGGGGCGCGTGGTGCTCGACCAGCCCGCGGACCCACGCCGCGTGCCGCTCCTGGCTGCCCACCGGGTCGGGGTCGTGCTGGCGGCAGTACGCCCGCACGATCTCGAGCAGGCGATAGCGGGCCGGCGACACGGTCGTGTCGGCCACCACCACCGAGCGGGCCACCAGCGCCGAAAGTCCGTCCAGGTCGTCGTCGACGGCCGAAAGCGGAAATCCACCCTCGTACGGCCACAGGCCCAGCAGCAACGCCCGGTCCGGCTCGCCGAGCAGGTCGACGCTCCAGGCGACCGTGGCCTCCAGCGTCCCGTGCGGGGCGAGGGCGCCGCGCGGCACCGGACCGAGCTGCGGGAACCGGTCGCGCAGCATCCCGAGCAGTTCGCTCAGCCCGAGCACGCGGGCCCGGGCCGCCGCCAGTTCCAACGCGAGCGGGATGCCGTCGAGGGCAGCCGCGAGACCGGCCAGCGTCTCGGACTCGGCCGCGCTGGGCCGCCAGCCCGGCCGGACCGTGGCTATCCGGTCGGTGAGCAGGGCGATCGCGTCGGCGGCGGGCAGCGGCGCCACCGGAAGCAGCCGCTCGCCGTCCACCCCCAGCGGTTCCCGGCTGGTGGCCAGCACACTCAGCGCGGGGCAGCGGGTGAGCAGTCCGAAGGCCAGCTCGGCCGCGGCCACCACGACGTGTTCACAGTTGTCGAGCAGCAGCAGGCCGCTGCCGTCGCCGAGAGCCGCCGCGAGGACCTCGACGCTCGATCCCCGTACGCCCATCGCGGCGGCCACAGCCGCCGGCACCAGCGTGGGGTCGGTGACGTCGGCGAGCCGCACGAACCACGGGTTCTGACCGGCCGCGTACTCGACCGCCAACCGGGTCTTGCCGGCGCCGCCCGGCCCGACCAGGGTGAGCAGCCGGCTCGCGCCCGACATCTCGGTCAGCTCGGTCAGCTCGGCGGCGCGGCCGAAGAAGTGCGAGAGCGGGCGTACGGCCGGCGCCGGGCGCGACGGCAGTAGCAGTCCCGGGTCCTGAGCCAGCACCCGGCGTTCCAGATCCTGCAGCGCCGGGCCGGGGTCGATGCCGAGGTCGTCGGCCAGCCGGTCGCGGACGCGGCGCAGCGCGGCCAGCGCCTCGGCCTGCCGCCCGCTGCGGTAGAGGGCCAGGATCAGCAGTTCCCAGCGGCGTTCCCGGTAGGGCTCGGCCCGGGTCGCCGCCTCCAGCTCGCCCGCCGCGCCCGGGGCGTCACCTCCGGCCAGCCGGGCGGCGAGGCGTTCTTCCACGGCCACGGCCCGCAGCTCGTCGAGACGGGTGCGGGCGGGGGTGCCGGGCAAGTCCGCGTACGCCTCCCCGCGCCACCGTCCCAGGGCGGCGTCGAACAGCCGCAACGCGTCGCCGGGCTGTTCCCCGTCGAGCAGCTGCCGGCCGCGGTGCACGTCGGCCGCGAACCGGGCGGCGTCGGTGTCGTCGACCGTGAGCCGGTAACCGTCGCCGGCCCGGGCCAGGGCGGGCCGGCCCAGGGCGCGGCGCAGGCGGGAGACGTACGCCTGAAGGGAATTGCCCGGCCGCCCGGGCGCCTCGTCGCCCCAGATCGCCTCGGCCAGAGCGTCCTCGGTGACCGGCCGGCCCTCGGCGGCGAGCAGCGTGGCGACGAGCCGCCGCGGCAACGGTCCGCCGAGATCGGCCACGGCGCCGTCCACCTCGATCTCGGTGGGCCCGAGCACCTTGCCGATCAACACGGCACTCAGCATAGGAGTGCAGGCGGCTTGCAGGCAGTCTGCAAGCCGACCGTGCGAGCGTGCGGTCATGACGACTACGCACATCGCCGAACGCGCCGACACCTGGGACATGCTGGTGGTCCACCGGGTCTTCCGACGCGAATTCCGCATCATGCCCGCGCTGGTCCGGGCCGTCTCGCCCGGGGACGCTGACCGCGCCGAGGTGCTCGGTCAGCACCTGGCCAACGTGGCATCCGGGCTGCACCACCATCACACGGCCGAGGACGAGCTGGTCTGGCCGCTGCTGCTCGACCGGGCCCGGATGCACACCGAGCTGATCCACCGGATGGAGGCCCAGCACGAGCGGCTGCATGAGCCGCTGGCCCGGATCGACGTGCTCCTGCCGCGCTGGCGGGCATCGGCCGAGGTCGAGGACCGCGACGCCCTGGCCGAGGTGATCGCCCAGGCCGCGGTGGCGCTGGACGAGCACCTGGCCGACGAGGAGCGCGAGATCCTGCCGATCATCGAGCAGCACCTCACGCCGGCCGAGTGGCGGGCGGTCGGTGACCGTGGCAAGGAGTCGATCCCGCCGGGCCGGATGGCGCTGGTCTTCCTCGGGGCGATCCTCGAGGAGGCGACGCCGACCGAGAAGGCACGCTTCCTCGCCGAGCTGCCGTGGCCGGCTCGGATGCTGTGGCGGCTCCTCGGAGCCAGGACCTACGCCGCGGCCCGCGACCGAATCCGTCTCGTCGGCTGACCTCCGACGTTCCTTCTCTGCTTGTTGCCCCTCATCTTGTTGCCCCTCATCGCATCACTGCCGGACGGCCAGCTTCACGATGTCGCCCGGCGTCACGGACAGCACAACGACGGCGCGGCCGTTGTTGACGGCGATCGCCACGTGGCCGGCCGAGTCCTCGAAGACCAGCAGGTCGCCCTGGCCCACGTCGGCGAAGGTCGCGGCGCGGTGGGCGCTGACCGTGCCGTTGATCACTAGGTCGGCACCCAGTCCGCGCAGCATCTCGCCGCTCGCGGCCAGCTGCACGTTGCCGAACCGGTCGACGGTGAGTACTTCCGCCTCGAGCCAGCCGTCGCCCACCGTGACGACCGGGTCGGGCAGGCGGACGAGGGAGTCCGGCTCGATCTGGGGGCCGGCGTCGGACAGCGAAGCGCCGGCGGCGAGCCGCGCGGCGGCCGGGGCGAAGACGTCACGGCCGTGGAACGTGCTCGACACGGCCTCCTTCACGGTGAGCTCGTGGGCCGCGTCGATGCCCCCGAGAGCCTCGGCGGCCCAGATCAGGACGCCGTTGTCGGGCCCCACGAGCAGGCCGTTCGGGGTGGCGAGGACGATGCCGCGGCGGGCAGTGCCCACCCCGGGGTCCACCACGGCGACGTGCACGCTCGGCGGCAGGTGCGGCGCGGTCTGCGCCAGCACGGCGGCGCCGCGGGCCACATCGGCCGGCGGCACGTGGTGCGTGACGTCGATGACGCGTACCTGGGGCGCGACTTTGGCGATCGATCCGTGACACGCCGCGACGAAGCCGTCGAACGTTCCGTAATCGGTAGTGAGGCTGATCCATTCATACCCGGCCATGGTGAGAAACGTTACTGCCTTGCTACGGATCGTGTGTGGCAGGTTCCGCGAGGCGCGCCGCTCGCATTCTGGCAGGGTTGGGACATGCGTCTCGTGATCTTCACCGAGCCCCAGCAGGGGGCTACCCACGACGACCTGCGCCGACTCGCGCAGGCCGCCGAGGCCAGCGGCTACGACGGCTTCTTCCGCTCCGACCACTTCCGCACGATGGGCGGTGACGGGCTGCCCGGCCCCAGCGACGCCTGGCTGACCCTGGCCGCGCTGGCCGTGCAGACCTCCCGCATCCGGCTCGGCACGCTGGTCACGTCGGCGACCTTCCGGCTGCCCGGCCCGCTGGCCATCGCGGTCGCTCAAGCCGACCAGATCAGCGGCGGCCGCATCGAGTTCGGCCTGGGTGGCGGCTGGTTCGAGGCCGAGCACACTGCGTACGGCATCCCGTTCCCGCCCCTGGGCGAGCGCTTCGACCGCCTCGAGGAGCAGCTCGAGATCATCACCGGCCTGTGGGCCACGCCGCCCGGCCACACCTACGACTTCCAGGGCAAGTTCTACCAGCTCAACGACTCGCCGGCGCTCCCCAAGCCGGCCCAGTCGCCGCGTCCGCCGGTCATCGTCGGCGGCCATGGCAAGAAGCGGACGCCCGCCCTGGCCGCCCGCTTCGCCGACGAGTTCAACGTCCCGTTCGCCAAGCTCGAAGACGTGGCCCCCGCGTACGAGCGGGTACGCGCCGCCTCAGCCGCGATCGGCCGCAAGTCCCTCCCGACGTTCTCCGCCGCAGCCGTGCTCTGCGTGGGCCGCGACGACGCCGAGGTGCGCCGCCGGGCCGCCGCCATCGGCCGCGAGGCCGACGAGATGCGCGAGAACGGCGGCATCGTCGGCACACCCGCCCAGGCCGTCGAGACCATCAGGGCGTACGCCGAGGCCGGCGCCACCCGCCTGTTCCTCCAGGTCCTCGACCTGAGCGACGTCGACCACATCGAGCTCGTGGCGTCCGAGGTCGCCCCGCACCTCTAAGCGCGTAGGCAGAAGTTCGGTACGTAACTGGTGACGGGCTGTCCGCGAACATGCTCAGCAAGAAGGACATAGC
>NZ_JAMQOL010000059.1:0-108361 GCF_023717965.1 Paractinoplanes hotanensis
ATGCCGAGGATCAGCGCCATGCCGATGCCGAGCAGAGCGGTCATGAACAGCACGTCGACGAAGGCGTTGCCGGCGATCGCGTTGTAGACGCCTGAGAACGGGCCGGTCGCGGCCTTGCCGAGGAAACCGGCGGTGGGACTGCCGCCGTCCAACCACGCGTTCGCCGCGGGAGTGCTGCGGCCGAGGCCGAACAGTTTGTCGAGGAACGCCCACAGGAACACCCAGCCCAGCGCGATCCGGATGCCGGCCAGCAGATACCGCGTCGCGGTAGCCGTCCGGCCGGTGACCGCGAAGGCGGTGTCCGGGGCGGCGGCGGTGCCGGCGTGATTTCTGGCGCCTTGTTCTCGCCGTTCAGTGGTGGCGACGGGGGAGGCTTCGGGATCGCTGGCGATGTTGACCATCGCACTCACATTCCTTCACGTGTTCATGACACATGTTCCGCGGCGCGTCCAAGCGCGCCACGGACAAATCGGAGAGCGGTGCCGCCTACTCAGGGCGGCAGCCGTACTCCTGTGGACTCCGAAGCCGGTCGAGGATGCGTCAACCACAGCAAGATCCACGATCGGTGGGAGATGTCGGCGGCGACGGCGAGCCCAACGGCCACCGGGGTCCCGGGCGACGACTTGACCGTACGCGCATTTCGCCGAGCCCGCTGACGGGCCTCCTCCCCGGTGCCGCGAGCAGGCGTAGGGTCGAGATGTCGCCCTGGACCCCGGTGGCCTGGTAGTTGGCCGTTGTGCGCGTCTCGGCGTTTCTTCGCCCGCCGCAGCGATCAGGTGCGTTTCGCACACAAACTGTTCTCGGGCACGAATATCCGGCTACGGCCGAAGTCAGGATCTCCTCATGTGGTCCCTGTGGATCGCTCTCATCATCCTGGTGCTCCTCGCTCTGGCGTTCCTCGCCGTGAAGGTCGTCAAGCAGTACGAGCAGGGCGTCCTGTTCCGGCTCGGCAAAGTCATCGCCGTCCGGAGAGCCGGCCTCACCGTGATCATCCCGTTCGTCGACGTGCTGAACCGGGTGAGCCTGCGGATCGTCACCATGCCGATCCAGTCGCAGGGCATCATCACCCGCGACAACGTCAGCGTCGACGTGTCCGCCGTCGCCTACTACCGGATCGTCGATGCCGAGAAGTCGGTCGTCGCGATCGAGAACGTCGGCGCGGCGATCAACCAGATCGCCCAGACCACCCTGCGCAAGGTGGTCGGCCAGCACACCCTTGACGAAACGCTGTCCGAGACCGACCGGATCAACATCGACATCAAGACGATCCTTGACGTCGCCACGGAGGAGTGGGGTGTCGAGGTCACGCTGGTCGAGCTCAAGGACATCCAGCTGCCGGAGAGCATGAAACGGGCCATGGCCAGGCAGGCCGAAGCCGAGCGGGAGAAGCGCGCGAAGATCATCGCCGCCGAGGGTGAGGCCCTTGCCGCGGACGCGCTCGGCGCGGCCGCGGACATCATGATGGCGCACCCGCTCGCGTTGCAGCTGCGCAACCTGCAGACACTGGTCGAGCTGGGCGTGGACAAGAACAGCACCGTGGTGTTCCCGGCGCCGCTGATGAGCACGATCGGCGAACTCGGCTCGTTCCTCGCGCGTGAAAACGCCGCGGCCGCCGTCACCAAACCGGCAACGCCGCCGCCGGTCAACGGCACACCGATGACGCCGATCTCCCGATGACCGCTATCCGAACCATCCCCGGGGACGCCACCGACACTCTGCACGTGGCGGCGAGCGAGCCGCTGACCGTTGATGAGCTGCACCGCATCGACGCCTACTGGCGGGCCGCCAACTATCTATCCGTCGGGCAGATCTATCTGATGGGTAACCCGCTGTTGCGCGAGCCGCTGCAACCCGCCCAGGTCAAACCGCGGCTGCTCGGGCATTGGGGCACCACCCCGGGCCTGAACCTGCTCTACGCCCACCTGTCGCGGATCATCGCCGCACGCGGCCGGGAGGTCATCTACGTGACCGGCCCCGGCCACGGCGGCCCCGGCCTGGTCGCAAACACCTGGCTGGAAGGAACCTACTCCGAGATCTACCCGCGGATTTCCCGAGACCTCCTTGGCATGCAGCGGTTGTTCACCCAGTTCTCGTTCCCCGGTGGCATCCCGTCGCACGTCGCCCCGGAAACCCCCGGCTCGATCCACGAGGGCGGCGAACTCGGCTACTCGCTGTTGCACGCCTACGGCGCCGCCCTGGACAACCCCGCACTCGTCGTCGCGTGCGTGATCGGTGACGGTGAGGCCGAAACCGGGCCCCTCGCAGCGTCATGGCATTCGAACAAGTTCCTGACCGACCGGCCCCCCGTTTCAGCACACCAGGAAGGAACCCGCTATGAGCACCGAAGCGTCGATCCGAGCCGCTGACACCCGCGCCGAGGGCCGGGCGTTGTTGGCCGCCGCGACCACGGCCGGGCACGCCCCGTCGATCCACAACACCCAACCCTGGCGCTGGCGCCTCACAGGCAACGAACTCAGCCTCTACCTGGATCACAGCCGCGGGGCCGAGGTCACCGACCCCGACTCCCGGCTCGCCGTCCTGAGCTGCGGGGCCGCCCTGCACCACGCCCTGGTCAGCCTCGCCGCCGACGGCTGGCACACCGTCCTCGAGCGCATGCCGGATCCCGAACACCCCGATCACCTCGCGCGGCTACGCCTCGACCACCGGATCCCGGTCACTTTCGAAGCGCGCCGCCACCGGCAGACCATCGGACTGCGGCACACCGACCGCCGGCCCACCGCAAGCACCCCGACAGACGCCGACCAGCTGAACGCGGTCGTCGAAGCCGCCGGATCCGCCGGCGCGGGCCTGCACATCCTGCGTCCCGACCAGGTCCTCGAGCTGGCCAGCGCCGCCGATCAGGCACAACGCGCCGACAATGCGGACGCCGCCTGGCAGGCGGAGGTCAACTACTGGACCGGCGGCACCCGGCCCTTGGGCAGCGGCATCCCGGACGCCGCCATCGGTGACCGGGCCACGCAGACGACCGTGCCGGGCCGCGACTTCGGCCACCAGGGCGACCTGCCCGTCTCCGCCGCGCATGACAACGCTGCCACCTTCGCGATCCTCTACGGGCCCGAGGACGACGAGGCCGGCTGGCTCCGCGCCGGCGAGGCGCTGTCGGCCGCCTGGCTCACCGCCACCGAGCTGGGCCTGGCGGTGCTGCCTCTCAGCGCCACCATCGAGGTCGCCATCAGCCGGGAACGCATCCGGCACCTGCTCGCCGACCTCGGCCACCCGCATCTCGTGCTGCGGCTCACCACCGGCGATCCGGCCGGCACCGCCGCACCCCACACCCCACGGCTGCCCGCGGACCAGGTCATCGAACGGTTCTGAAACGGGCACGCGGAGCTTTCACCACAATCCAGCAAAGCAGGAACGACATGACCGTACGCAATCTCCAGGTCGCTCTGGATCCGTCGGGCATCACCCGGCCACCCGGAGGGGACGACGTCGCGCGCCACGCGGCGCCCGATGCGGGCGGCCTGTCGTCGGGTGACGCCGCGCAGCGGCTGGCCCGCGACGGCGGCAACGTGCTGCCGGCCCGCCGGCCGCCGCCGTTGTGGCGCCGCGTCATGTCGCAACTGCGTGACCCGCTCGTCCTGGTGCTGCTCGCCGCAGCCGGTTTCACGCTGGCCACCGCCGACTACACCGATGCCTCGGTGATCCTGTTCGTGATCGTCGTGAACACCACGGTCGGCGTCATCCAAGAGGTCAAAGCCGAGCGGGCGATCTCCGCACTGTCCGCGCTGACCGCACCCTCAGCCCGAGTCGTCCGGGATGACGCGCACCGCGAGGTGCCCGCAGCGGACCTGGTCGTCGGTGATCTGCTTGTTCTTGCCGAAGGCGACATCGTGCCCGCCGACGGCCACCTCGTCGAGGCCAGCGCCCTGCTGATCGACGAAGCGGCACTGACCGGTGAGTCGGCGCCGGTCGACAAGTCCGTCGGCCCGGACGGGCCGACGGCGGACGTGTCCGCGGGAACGGTAGTCGTCCGCGGGCGCGGGCAGGCTCTCATCACCGCCACCGGCGCGGCCAGCGCCATGGGCCGCATCGCCGCCATGATGACCTCCGCCCCTGCCATGACCCCTCTGCAACGCCGCTTGGCCGGGGTGGGCCGGCTCCTCGCCGCCGCCGCCCTGGTGCTGTGCGCCGTCGTCCTGGCCCTTGGAGTGTTCCGCGGCCAGCCACTGCAACTGATGATCGTCACCGCGATCACCCTGGTCGTCGCGGCCGTCCCCGAGTCCCTGCCGGCTGTCGTCACGCTCAGCCTCGCACTCGGCGCCCGCCGCATGACCGCCCGCAACGCCGTCATCCGGCGCCTGCCCGCGGTCGAGACGCTCGGCTCGGTCACCGTCCTGGCCACCGACAAGACCGGCACCCTCACCGAAGGTCAGATGGTCCTGCGACAGCTGTGGACCCCGACCGGAGAGGCCCTCGTCGAAGGGTCCGGCTACGCACCACACGGTGACATCCGACGCGACGGCACGGTCGTGGTCGACGGCGACGTGCCCGACCTGTCGCAGCTGCTCCGAGCGGCCGTGTTGTGCAACGACGGCTCACTGCACCCGCCAGACGACGACAGCCCTGACTGGTTGCCGGTCGGTGACCCCACCGAGGTCGCCCTGCTCACCGCCGCCGCGAAACTCGGCATCGACCGCGAGACCCTCCACGCCCAACAACCCCGCATCGGCGAGGAACCGTTCGACAGCGTCCGCAAACGCATGTCGACCACCCACCAGCTCCCCGACGGCACGACACGAGTCGTCTGCAAAGGCGCACCCGAATCCGTCCTGCAACCGACAGTCCTCGCCGACCCCGCCGGCCTGATCGCCCTGGCAACGGCCCGGGCGGACGCCCTCGCCGCCGACGGCTACCGGGTCCTCGCGGTGGCCCACGCCGACCGCACACCCTCAGCTGACTCCGGTTCCCTGGAACAAGGCCTGACCCTGCTCGGCCTCGTCGCGATCCTCGACCCGCCCCGGACATCCGCCGCCGCCACCATCGCCGCATGCCAACGCGCGGGCATCACCCCGGTACTGATCACCGGCGACCATCCGGCCACCGCCGGCGCGATCGCCGCCGAACTCGGCATCATCGGCGCCGGTGACGACGTGGTCGACTGCCGTACCGCCGACCCGGGCGCACACGCCGGGCAAGGCGCGCGGGTCTTCGCCCGCGCGACCCCGCAGCAGAAGGTCGCCATCATCGACGCCCTCCGCACCGCCGGGCAGGTCGTCGCGATGACCGGCGACGGCGTCAACGACGGACCCGCCCTGCACCGCGCCGACATCGGCGTCGCCATGGGCAAACGAGGCACCGAAGTCGCCCGCCAAGCCGCCGATCTGGTCTTGGCCGACGACGAACTCGGCACCGTCGTCGCCGCCGCCGAAGAAGGCCGCCGCGTCTACGCCAACGTCCGCCGCTTCCTGCTGTACGCCCTGTCCGGCGGCGCCGCGGAGATCGCCGTGATGCTCGCTGGGCCGTTCGTCGGCCTGGCACTGCCGCTGCTGCCCGCACAGATCCTCTGGATCAACCTGATCACCCACGGCCTGCCAGGACTCGCCCTGGGCAGCGAACCCGTCGACGCCGACGTCATGGACAAGCCGCCACGGCCGCCGTCCGAAACGATCCTCGGCGCCGGACTGTGGCAACGCATCCTGCGCGTCGGCGCGGTCATCGCCGCCGTCACCATCGGCGTCGGCATCTGGGCGCACACCACCGACCGCCCGTGGCAGACCCTGACCTTCCTCGCCCTCGGCGTCACACAGCTCGCCGTCGCGCTGGGCTCCCGGGCCCGGCCGGGCACCCGAGCGAACCCGATGCTGCTCGCCGCCGTCGCTGCCGCACTCGTCCTTCAACTCGCCGGCATCTACCTGCCGCCGCTGCAGTCCCTGCTCGGCACCCAGCCGCTGGCGATCACCGACCTACTCATCGTCACCGCCGTCGCGAGCCTCGGCTACGCCGCGATCCGCCTCGACCGCCGCCTGCACACCACCAGACGCCCGCCACCCACACCATGACCGCGACCCGCACGGCCGACCCGGCCGTGTTCCCTGAAACAGAGCACAGCAGGCAGCCATGACCGGCCCACCGATCCTCGTCGGCGTCGACGGATCCGCACCCAGTCTCGCCGCCGTCGAACTCGCCATCCGTGAAGGAGCTCTACGCGACCGGGCAGTCCGCCTCGTGTTCGGCGACACATGGGCTGATCACCCCGCTTGGGCCGGCAACGACCCGGCCGCTGATCTCAACGCCGGCCTGTTGTCCGAACCAGAACAGGCCATCCGAGACGCCACCGACCGTGCGGCCGCCGCGCTTGTCCCGGTGAACGGGGAGATCCTGGCCGGTGACCCCGCCACAATCCTCATCCGCGAATCCGCCCACACCGACCTGGTAGTAATGGGACACCGCGGCCGGGGAGGCTTCGCCCAACTGCTCCTGGGCTCTGTCGCGATCAAGGTCTCCGCGCACGCCGCCTGTCCCGTCATGATCACCCGAGGCGCGGCACCGGACAACGGCGACATTCTCGTCGGTGTGGACGGCTCCCCCTCCGACGACGCCGCACTCGGCTTCGCCTTCCACGAGGCAGCCCTCCGCGGCGCCACCCTGCGAGCGCTACACGCGTGGGACCGGCCCCATCTGAGCAACCCCGAGTTGCTGCTTCAGTACGACACCGGACCGGAAAGTGCCGCACACGCCCAACTGCTGACCGATGCCATGCAGGACTGGTCCCGCAAGTACCCCAACGTCACGATCCGCCGGGAACTGACCACGGGCCGTCCCGCCGACGCCATCGTCGACGCCAGCCGGCACGCCCAACTCGTCGTCCTCGGCGCCCGTGGACATGCACAGCTGCCCGGCCGGCGCCTCGGATCGGTCAGTCACACCGTCCTGCACCACACCGCCTGTCCCGTCGCCATCGTCCGGTGACCCTCCACTGCACGACGGCGCCACGGACAGCCGTTCGCTGACCCGCGATGTCGCATGGCGCTGGAGCGGCTGCGATCGGCTCGTGGGCCACTGGCCAACCGTGGCGGTGACGGCTCACCGGCAACACTCTGGACCTGCGCCTCGCCTCCACCCGGATCCTGTAGGTCATCGACCCCGATGCACGGCTGGCGACAATCAGCTGCCCGCGTCGCCCTGCACCACGCCCGCATCGCCCTGAGCGCCCAGGGCTGGCATGCCACCGTGACCCGCATGCCCGACAACGCCGACCGTGAGCTACTCGTCCGACTTCAGCTCGAGAGCCGGGCACCACCGGCACACCCGTCAACCCGGACAGCCTCGGTGCCATCACCGCCGCCGTCGAGGCGACCAGGCCCTATGCCGCCCATCGCGCTCAGACCGTTCCGGGAGACGTCGAGCTTGGCGGTACGCATGGTGGTATCTCCGTGTCGTCGAGGGTGGGCGCGCCCGTTGACCCCGGGAGGAACAGCGGGCGACCCTCGCCGGCAGCAGCGGCGCCTGCAGTCCGCCGGCTGCTGGTGGCCTCGGCGAGCCGGATTGCGCCTGCCCCGTCCGGTCTGCCTAGCTCCTGGCACACAAGCCGTCGCCGTTGAAGTGTGCGCGTGCCGCGAGGTCGGCCAGGTGATCGCCTACGAAACAGGCCTTAGAACCAGCGGACGACCTCGTCCGGGGCGGGGCGCGCGGCAGCGTGGAAATCCGTGCCTTTCGTGTACGCCACCGGTGTGAGCACGGCCTGCGCGAGCGTTTCGTAGTCAAGTCCCAGAATGTCGACCACGTCCCGCTCGCGGGCGAGGCGCATCGACGTCCACGTGGTGCCCAGCGCTCCAGCCGGGGCAGCCAGCATGAAGCTCCAAGTGGCCGGAATGACGTTGCCCATGCCGGCCACCGCCCACTCCCCGGTTGGGGCCCTCCGTTGCAGGCCAGCACCAGCACCGGGGCGTCGCGCATGCGCTTGCCCAGGTAGTCGGCGAAGCTCGCCACCTGCCGTTGCACCGCGTCGCGGGCGTCGTCACCGGTGGGCTTGCCGGGGTATCCCGGGTAGGCCTTGTAAGCGGCGTACACCTCGCGCTAGACATCGCCGACCGCCCGGCGTTTCGCTCGTCGCGGATCACGACGAACCACATGGTCACGACGTTCGAGCCCGACGGCGCCTGCAGAGCCATCGCCACGCACTCGCGGATCGCGTCGTCAGGCACCGGCCGGGTGAAGTCGAAGCGTTTGCGGACCGCCCGCGCGGTGGAGAGCAACTGGCCCGAGTTGAGATCAAGCAAGGTCATTCTGGTCGCCCGACCGCCGTCTGCTCCGTCAGCCTGCCGCCCGTCGCGGGCACATCAGCCGACCGCCGGGACTACCGCGGACAACCCGGGACAACCGCAGCCAACTTCCATAGCCCGCCACTAGCCACGATCATGGAATCACCGGCCCGGCAGGACCGGCGAGCCACGAGAAGATCACCGTACGGGCGTTCGTGTCATCGACGTGTCGTGGTCATCCACAAAGGAGGGATCCGCGCATCGACGTTCGATATCGTCGACAAGAGACTGCCACGCCGAAATCGGATCACTCAAGCCATGAACGCACTGCTCAACCAAGGTTCGTGAAAGCGAGGTCAATTCAGGTGGACGGTTCAAAGACCGTCGAGCGCGAGCAGGCCACCACGATCGGCCGGAATCCCGCCCATAAACAGTACGCATGTACGTGCAAAACCTGTGTCACGTCGCCACGAATTCATCGATGTGCAGGGAATGAAGAAGGCCAGCCGAGCTGGCCTTTTACAATGTCGGGCTGACAGAATTTGAACCTGCGACCCCATGACCCCCAGCATATGAAAGGCCCAGCGGCGTGCTAGCCCATCAACGGAGCGAGCCCCCTTGGCCCGGAATCCGATCATGCTCGCACGTTCTTCTTCGCGAACGATTCTTCCGTCAAATTCGCTCGGGCATCAACCGCGATGTCGACCATTCTCCGTTACTCGATCCATCGATGCTTAAAACGGCCGCGGCAATTCCACCGACGAGCAATGCAGGCGGGCCAGCATCAGAGTCGTATCCCGCATGGTCCCGCCCGTGGTTACTCAGAGCCGGATACGTACTGGATGGTTGGTTATAGCCGACCGAGGCGACATGGGAAAGGGCCGGCGCCGCAACCGCCCGCCGCCCCCGGCACCTCCGACCTGGCGACGCGGCAGCCGGCGACGGCACGACCTCCGATGGACGCCGTCAAGGCCGACGTAGCGAATGCTCTCGATGCCGAAGGCGTCCCCGCCATGCCTTGTGATACGAACCACTCGCCACTATGGTCTGTCCAGCGGTACATCGAAACCACCAGGCGGACCCAGGTCAGCCTGACGCGATGAGGCCGTCACCACCTGTATCGATCGAGGTGTGGCATCGATGAGGGGACGAGATCGCATGCAACTGGAATCCACCTCCAGACGGGAACTTCCAGCGTGAACAACAATTGGCTCAAGACGGTGGCGCCCCTCGCGGCGCTCGCGATCCTCGCGCCCGCCTCGGCTCTCGCGATCACGGGATCGACGAAAGGGCACCAGGGAAGGCCGGACCGCATCGACCCGGTGTACGGCGTGTGCCGCGGGGTGGACCCGGACTGCTACAGCGACTGGGGTACCGAGCGCGACAACAAGGTGCTGGTGTACTCCCGCACGGCGGGACCGCGGCACGCGAACCTCGGCCGGGTCCTGGATCCCGACAACGCGAGCGTCCAAGGCGTGGCACTCCCCCGCCCGTACGTGATCACGCGCGACCACAGCAACCCGGCGGCCTGGCCCCGCCCCCTGGACAGCTCCAACGTGGCGCAGGCCGGACTGGTCAGAATGCTCGAGGCCGACGGCATCGAGGTGCACGTCACCGAGGACGTCCAGGCGGTGGAGCGGCTGAACTCCCGCTACAAGGCCGTCATCTTCATGAGCCCCACCCGGGACACCCTGTGGAACCACGCCCGCGGCGCGACCGGCGGCACCCGCCTCGACTGGGCCCGGGAGTCACTGCGCAAGTACATCCAGGGCGGTGGCGGCTTCGTCGGTGTCCACAACGCCTTCGGCACGGAGTACGGCTGGCAGTGGTACGAAGGCCTGCTCGGCAACGCCAACTACTACAACCACGGACGCAGCCAGCCGGGCGACGTCGTGGTCGTCAACGACCGGGACGCCTCGACCAAGGGCCTTCCGCGGCGCTGGGGATTCTCCGACGAGTGGTACAACCTCGTCCCGTTCCCGACCGACGTGAACTTCCTCGCCACCGTCGACGAGCGAACCCTGGCCGACGGCGCCGGCGGAGAGGGCTCGCACCCCGGACACGGTGACTTCCATCCGGTCACCTGGTGCCAGTACTACGACGGCGGCCGGTCCTGGGTCACCACCCTTGGGCACGAGGGGGCGGCCTTCCAGGAGAACTCCACCTTCCCTGGCGCAGCGCAGTTCCAGGCGCACCTCGAGCACGGCATCAAGTCCGCCATGGGCCTCGAACCGTTCTGCACCCCGGCCAAGCGCAAGTAGCACCAGGGAAGGCACATCGATGAAACCGCGCATACTCGCACCGATCCTGTTCGCCGTCGCTGTCGCCATCGGGCCGTCGGCCGCCGTCGCGCAGGGCCCCGGAGACGGCGTCGAGCGACTGGAACCGCCAGGCCTGGAGCCGACCGGCGCCGACATGCCGACCGTCGGCGGCAACCTCGCAAACCAGCACCACTCGGGGCTGAAGCAGCTCTCGCAGCGCAACCTCGACAAGCTCGGCCCGGTCTGGCGCACACACCTCTCGGCGGTCGCGCCGGCCAGCGACGACGTCGGCCAGCAGACGACGCCCATCGTCGCCGACGGCGTCATCTACCTCGACACCCCCGGTGGTGAAGTGATCGCCGTCGACGGCAAGACCGGTGCGCCCAAGTGGAAGTGGGCGCCGGAGGGCTTCGCGACGGCGGACACCCGACGCGGTGTCTCCGTCGGCGAGGGCAAGGTCTACACCCTCGCCGACGGCGACCGCATCGTCGCCCTCGACCAGGAGACCGGTGAGCAGGCCTGGGTCGTGCAACCGGCGGTCCAGGCCGTCGTCGACCTGGGCAACCTCGACCGGGTCGCGACCGTTTACCACGACGGCGTGGTCTACGCCCACGCCGCCAACGGCAACCGCGCCGCGGTCGTCGCGGTCCGCGCCAGCGACGGCGGCTACCTGTGGCACGTGTTCGGCGGACCGGACCGTGGAACCGTCTACACCGACGTCAACGGCAACTCCGTCGACGCCGGCGCCACGTGGGGACCCGTGCTGCCCGACGGCACCGAGTGCAACCTCGAGGGCGGCGCGACACCGTGGATGCACGGCTCGATCGACCCCGGCCTCGGCTTCTACTACATGACCTTCGGCAACCCGCGCAGCTGCCGCAGCTCGCAGGACGGCTCCCTGCGCCCGGGCGACAACCTGTTCTCCACCACCATGGTCGCGGTCGACATGAAGACCGGCGCCTACAAGTGGCACTACCAGTCGATCCGGCACGACGTGTGGGACATGGACAACGTCCACCCGCCGACCCTGGCCGACATCAGGATCAAGGGCCAGAAGCGCAAGGTGGTGTTCTACGGCAGCAAGTCGGGGCACCAGTTCGTGCTCGACCGGACCAACGGCAAGCCCGTGCTCCCGGTCGTCGACAAACCGATGATCGTGGACTCCCGGCAGCACAACGCCGAGATCCAGCCCTTTCCGGCGGAGCGGCTGCTGCCCGAATGCGTCGTCTGGCAGAAGCTGGACCCGCGCAACGTCCCGGGCGACCCGTGGCGCGCCGTGCCGAACTACAACGGCTACCAACCCGACCCAGACGGCAACCTGGTCTTCAACCCGGACAGCTACGTCAAGGCGGACCAGCCGTTCCTGACGTACCCGCAAGGCTCCCGTTCGGACCACCGGCGCGGCTGCATGTACGACCCGCAGTGGGACCTGCCGATCCTGTCGACCACCAGCCAGAACGGCGGTGGCGACTGGTCGAACAACTCCTACAGCCACAGCACGAACATGGTCTACTTCCCATACGGCACCAACCCGGTGGCGCACTGGAACGGCGCCTCGGCCAACGGCCAGCGGGCGATCGGGCAGTACCAGACCGGCGGCATCCTGGCCTACGACGCCTCGACCGGCAAGGTGCGCTGGCGCAACCACCTCGGCACTGACATGTCGCACGGTCAGGGTCCGCTGACGACCGCGACCGACCTGCTGTTCGTCGGGCAGATCGACGGCCGGCTGCTCGCGATGGACGCCCGCGACGGCGACGTCCTGTGGCAGTTCCAGACCGGGTCGGGCATCGCCGGCGCCCCGATCACCTACACGGTCGACGGCGAGCAGTACGTCGCCGTCCTCGCCGCCGGGTCGACGAACCCGTACGGCGGGTCGGTCACGCAGGGCGACTCGCTGTGGGCGTTCAAGCTCGGTGGCACCTACACCACCGAATCGGGCAGCCAGGAGGGCCCGGACACTGCTCCGCTGACGATCCGCCGGCCCGTCCAGGGTGGTCCGGTCGAGGGATCGGCGGTGAACAACACCGTGTACCTGGGCCGCCAGGACCGCACGACGGACACCGCCGCGGCACGCGACAGCACCTCGCAGGCCGGCATGAACCCGACTCACCTGCGGGTGCCGGTCGGGGCCACCGTGACCTTCCTCAACCCCGGAGCGGAGACCTTCCCGAACTTCCCGAACCAGCGGCCGCACTGCGCGACCCAGTTCTTCGAGGGACTCTTCAATCCCCGGCTGAACCCCGGGGAGCGCTCCGAGTTCACGTTCGACCGGGCCGGTGAGTACTACTTCAACGACTGCACCGACCCGCGGCCGACCGGCAAGATCGAGGTGTACCCGGTACCGCAGGATCTGCCGGGTGCGTTGCGGTTCGTGCCCTCGACCATCGACCTCGGCTCCCGGACCGGAATCTTCACCACGGTCCGCGGCGTGGTCACGGCGACGCTGCGCCTGCCGGCCGGCTACCGGCTCGACGGCGACGTCCAGCTGCGGACGCCGCTGTCGCAGTCACCCGTCGAGGCCAAGCAGGCGACGGCGATCGGCCGCACCTTGATCGTGACGTTCGACAAGTCCGACCTCGACAACAACGTGCCCGAAGGTGACGCGGTGCCGCTGACGCTGGTGGCGAACTTCTTGTCCGAGGGCGACCAGAAGCAGCTCACGTCGACGGCGACGGTGCGGGTCCGCAAGTAGGACCCGGCCACCGGGGCCGGCGCGGCAACGCCGCCGCGCCGGCTCCGGGTCCCCCCAAGCCCCACACGGCCATCACCGGCGAGAGGACCATCGTCATGAGTACGATCGATCGGCGCCGCCTGCTCCAGGGAACCGCCGCCATCGCGGTGACCGCGACTCTGGCGGGCCAGGCCACCGCCCGGCCGGCCGCCGCCGCGCCCCCGGCCGGGCGGATCCCGGGTGACCTCGGTGAACCGCTACCACTGGACGGCCGTCCGTTCCCGGAGTACGACTACTCCCGCGCCAGCAAGCTACCCCGGGAGATGACCGGCTACTGGACGAAGTCCTTCGACATCGCGGGCACGACCCGTCCGGCGAAGGTGTACATCTCCTCCGAGACACCCATCCGCTCCTACTACACGGTGATCGCCGTTCCCGACGGCGTCGAGACGGGCGAGTTCCTCCGGCGAGCAGCCTGGGCCGGAATCGCCGACCGGCGCGAGGAGGGCCTCTTCGTCCTGGAGCCCGGCCCGGGCGGCTGGGGCACCGCCACGCAGGAGGCCGCCTACGTCGAAGCCGCTATGGCGTTCTTCCAGAACAACCGCTATTTCTCCATCTTCGGTCTGCACTACCTCGTCGGCTACGGTTCCGGCGCCGCGCCGTTGGAGGCCTGGGCGGTCGCGCACCCCTTGCGGGTCATCAGCCAGGTGTACGTCGACTCGTCCGGACTCGGCGCGGCGTACCTGAACTCGTACGCCGGCCGTGAGTTCGGTGGCGAGACCGAGGGCAGCTACACCCCGGTCGAGTTCCCTGACGGCTTCGACCTGATCCGGTACGACGAGACGGTCCTGCCCACTTGGTACATCCGCCCCGACCGGACCTCGATCGACGCGAGCCTGTCGTACTGGAAGCGGGCCAATGACACCGGACGCCGCGCCCGGCCGGACCGGACCCTCGGTACGGTGTACCCGCAACGCCACGGCTCCCGGCGGTGGATGACGTCCTACGCCGGACCCATCTCCCAGGTAGCCGTGCAGCACCGCCCGGCGAGCACGCACCGCATCGTGGACTTCCTGACCCGGTACACCCGGTACGAGAACTTCTTCGCCTACGGCAACCAGCTCTTCGAACGCGCCGACTACGCGAAGCTGGGCGTCCAGGTGCGCACCATGATGGTCGAGGGCTTCCTCCGCGAATACCTCGTCCATGTTCCCCGCTCCGCCCGCCGGCTGTGGCGTGACCGGGCGCCGGTCGTGTTCGTCTGGCCCGGCAACACCCAGACCGCCAAGGTGTTCTTCGATGCCGCCCAGTGGTGGAAGGTCGCCGAACGCGAGGGATGCATCCTCGTGGTCATCGGCGAGCAGTACAGCGCCAGCTCCGTGTCGGTCAGCCACCGCGACTCGCACACCTTCTACCGGCAGCTGCGCGACCGGATCACCGACGAGTTCGGGGCCGACCCGACGAGGTTCTACTCCACCGGGCAGTCCGCCGGCAGCGCGGTGACCCAGAACTTCGCCATCGCCTACCCGGAGTACTTCGCCGCGGTCGCCTCGACGTCGTTCACCACCGCCCCGGACGCCGCCGGCACGGTCGGCATCGACGGTGTCCAGGTCCCGGCCAGCGGCCGGCCCATCCCTGACTACCAGATCTACGGGTACGGCGACCTCGGCTTCCTCGCCGGTGACCTCTGGGACGACACGCAGAACTCACTCGACAGCTGGGCGCGGTACCACCTGGGCACCAACGGGCTCACCCTCGCCGACGTGGACACCGTCGCCGGGAGACGCAACGGCTGGCAGGACCGCTTCCAGACCTGGACCTGGCACGACGACACCGCGATCCCCGTCCTGAAGCTGTCCAAGAACCTCTACCGCTCGCACAACACCATGCCTGAGGAGACCTCGCTGTTGTGGGACTTCCTCAAGCACTACCGCAGCGAGGTCGACCGCGACGGAAACGTCGTCCGCTACTACAGCCGCTCCGCGTTCCGGCACCCCCGGGACACGGAGCGGCTCTGATCCGAACGCCGGACGACCGCGCCTGGGGTCAGCGGCCGGACCGCAGCAGTTCCTCGGAGTCCGAGAGCATCGCGTCCGCGTCCGCGGGAACGCCGGTGAAGTGCTCGAACGCGGCAACCGCCTGGTAGACGCTCATGCCGGCGCCGTGCAAGGTCACGGCGCCGGTCGCGCGTGCCGCCTGGAGCAGGGCCGTGTCGGTGGGCCGATAGACGATGTCGGCCACCCACAGGTCTTTGCGCAGGTCGTCGGGCGCGACCGGTGAGCCCGGGTGATGCGCCATGCCGATCGGAGTCGTGTTGATCAGCCCGTCGGCGCCCGCAAGCAGTCTGGCCAGGTCCGCGTGCGCACCGACCGCGACGCGGTCGGCACCGAATTCCGCGGCGAGCAGGCCCGCAAGCCGGCGCGCTCTGGCCGCGTCGACGTCAACGAGAGTGAGACGGCGGGCGCCCAGCGTCAACATGGCGTGCGCGACCGCGGATCCGGCTCCCCCGGCGCCCAGCTGCACCACCTCGTTCCTGGGCTCGGCGCGGAAGTTGCGTTCGAAATTGCGGGCGAAGCCCACCGCGTCGGTGTTGTAACCGCAGGTGGCACCGTCGGCGAAGACCACGGTGTTGACCGCACCGAGAATCCTCGCCTCCGCCGAGAGCTGGTCGAGATGCCGGACGATCTGCTGCTTGAACGGGTAGGTGACGTTGAGTCCCCGGTAGCCCAGTGTGCGGGCCCAGCGGAGCAGACCGGGCAGATCGTCGGCGGTGAGGCCGGACGCGGCCGAGTCGATGATTGTGTAGAGGAGCCGGATCCCCTGCCGGTCGGCCTCCCGCTGGTGCAGCAGTGGTGCGTGCGAGGCCCCGATACCCGCCCCGAGCAGCCCGACCAGGACCTGCGTTTGTTGAGGGCTGGTCACCCGTACCTCTTCCCAGGTTCGGTCGTGGGGCCGGCGGACCGCCGGCCCCAGCCCTGCGGTCAGGCCGATGCCCGGATGCTCTTGTAGAGCTCCAGGTTCTCGCCGGTGAAGTGGGTGTTGAAGAAGGATTCCGCCTTGCTGATGAACGCCGCCCGGTCGACCTGGTCGATCTCCACCACGGTGCGGGTGGAGTCGCCGCGCCATCCGTCGAGGACCTTCTCGGTCTCGTCGTCGACGCATTTGCGGTTCTCGGCGCGGATGTCGTGGATGGCCTTGAACAGCGCGTCCTTCTGGGGCTGGCTCATCTTCTCCAGCGTCTTGTCCGACATCACGACGTAGTGGGTGCCGACCTGGTGGTTGGTGAGGCTGGCGACCTTGAGGATCTCGTCGAACTTCTGCGCGTTGGTGGCCACGACCGGGTTCTCCTGGCCCTGAGCGACGCCCTGTTGCAAGGCCAGGTAGAGCTCCTCGACGGCGATCGCCACGGCATCGGCGCCGAGCGCCTTGGCGTTGGCGAGGAATTGCGGTGTGTTCGGGAACCGGATCTTCAAGCCGGCGAGGTCCTCGGGTTTGCGGATCGGCTTGGTCGCGGTGAAGGTCCGCATGCCGAAGTACCAGGCGTCCACGATGGTGGTGTCGGTCGCCGCGTTGAACTCGGTGAAGAACTCTTGGCCGTTCTGGTCGACCCATTTGAAGAAGTGGTCGATGTCGTTGTAGGCGTAGGCCGCGTCAAGCACGCCGATCTTCGGGAAGGCGGTGGACATCGCCGAGCCGCCCTGCAGATCGATGTCGATGTCACCGCTCTGCACCCCGGCGTAGCGTTCGGCGTCCGGGCCGAGCTGGCTGTTGGGGAACATGTCGATGGTGAGGCCGAGGTTCTGTGCCTCGACCCGTTCCTTGAGTAGTTTCATGCCGCAGTAGAAGTTCGGCTGGCTCTCCGGCTGAGAGCTGCCGATCTTGATGGTCAGAGTGGGGTTCTCGCCTTCGGCGGCGGGGGTGTTGTTCGAGGTGGAGCACCCTGTGGCGAGCACGAGTGCGATGGGAAGGGTGAGCGCCGCGGTGATGCGGCGCCACCCTGCTGGACGTTGGTGCATGGCGTTTCTCCTCCCGGTGTGGGATGACGGGCGGTGGGTCAGAATCCGAGCAGGCCGGGTAGCCAGAGCACGAGGCCGGGCAGTGCGGTGACCAGGATCAGCACGGCGACCAAGGGAATGAGGAACGGGGCGACACCGCGGAACACGACGTCGACCGGTTTGGCGATGACGGAGCTGGTGATGTAGAGAACGCTTCCCACGGGTGGGGTCAGCAGGCCGATCATCAGGTTCATGATCATGACGACGCCGAAGTAGACGGGATCGACACCGAGTTCCATGGCGATCGGCAGCAGGACCGGCACCGTCACGAGGATGACCGCGGTGGCGTCGATCAGGGCGCCGAGGATCAGCAGGATGATATTGACAAGGATCATGAAGACCCAGGGACTCTCCGTGACGGCCGTGAGGTACTCGGCGATGTTGCGGGAGACGTGGGCCCGGGTGAGGAGCAGGCCCAGCAGCGCGGCGGCACCGAGGATCAGGGTGATGCCGGCGGTGATGACCGCGGTCTCGCGCAGCGCCTGCAGCAGCAGCCGCGGTGTCGCGGAACGGTAGATCAAGCCGAGGATGAGCATGTAGAGGACGGCGACGGCGGCCGCTTCGGTGGGGGTGAACGTGCCGGAGAGGATGCCGCCCAGCAGGATCACCGGAGTCAGCAGCGGGCCGACGGCGTTCACCGCTGCCCGGGTGAACCGGCTACGGTCGAACGGCACCGAGGCGAACTGCGGGCGGCGCATGGTCCACAGCAGGATGTAGATGCACAGCCCGGCTGCCATGGCGAACGCCGGTAGGACGGAGGCGGCGAACAGGGCACCGGTGGAGACGGTCGCGGTCGCGGCGTAGATGACGGCGGGGATGCTCGGCGGCATCACCGGGCTGATGAGCGAGGACGAAGCCGTGAGCCCGGCGGCAAATCCAGCGGGGTAGCCGGCCTTGACCATCGCCGGGATCTGCATCTTGCCGAGACCGGCCACGTCGGCGAGTGCGGAGCCGCTCATCCAGGAGAAACCGACCGCGGAACCGACGTTGACGTACGCCAGGTTTCCGCGCAGCCGGCCCAGGGCGGCCAGGCAGAACTCGTAGAGCCGGTCGGCGATGCCGATCCGGTTGGCCAGCACACCGACCAGGATGAACAGCGGGACGGCGAGCAGCGGGAAGCTGTTGAGCCCGTCGAAGGTGGTCTTCAGGGCGAAGCCGGAGGAGCGGCCGTCGGCGATCGCGTACCACAGGCTGGGGCCGATGAAGGCGAGGGCGACCGGCACCCGGATGAACAGCAACAGGGCGATGATCGCGCCGACCATCCACAGTTCGAGGATCATCTCGCCTCCGCCGCGTCGAAGGGGACGTCCTCGCGGGCTGCGGTGAAGACCCGTATGACGGCACGCACGGTGCCGGAGACGAAGCCGAGCATCGGGACGGCGTAGAACATCCAGATCGGGATGCCCAGAGCAGCGGTCGTCCGGGTCGGGTACGCCTGGATCAGCTCCCACGCCTCCCAGACGAGCACCGCGCAGATCAGGCCGGTCACCGCGGCGGACACGGCTTTGACCACGACGAAGGCCCGCCCTTTGACCAGGTAATCGATGACCTGGATGGTGATGTGGCCGTTGTTGCCGATCAGGTAGCCCACCATGCTGAAGGTCAGCACGATCAGCGAGTAGTTCGCGAGCTCGCTGACCCCCGGCCAGTTCAGCGCGGGCACGTAGCGGCTGATCACCTGCCAGAGGACGCTGAGGAAGATCGTCGCCAGCGCGAGGCAGGCGATCCACAGCTCCGCGGCCGCCCAGGTGCGCAGGACTGCCGGCTCGCGCGAGTGCTGTTCCGGCTCGGGGCGGGACGGCGGGCCGCCGGGGGTGGCGACGGGTTCAGCTGCCATCGGCCATCGCTCCCGGCACATGGCCCGGCCGCCGGCTGCGCGGGCCGGCGACGCGGGACGGGGTGGTCAACAATGCGCCCTCGCTCTCAGGTGTACGTCTGTCGCGACACGAGGTGCCGCGGTTGTGCCGACACGGCGGTGACCGGAATCGAACTTCGGCCATGTGGCCAAGGCCACCATCGGACGTGCGGTCTCTGGATGGCATTTAACCGGGCATCTCATGCCGCCCCACCAGCGGACCGCTGTTCGGACCTCATGGACCACTGTATGGACTATGTGTAAAGTACGGGCGCCCCTCGTTCCTGGCAAGGGCTTGAGTCCGGACCGTTACGGATAGATGAAAGGTGAGCCCCGGAAGCGAGAATGGTGGCGATGCAGGAAGGATGGTCAGCGGACCATTCCGGCGACACAAGGAGAGTGCAGAACCGTGGACGCGCCCCTCACCCGCAATTCCGCGGCCAAGCCGTCCGCGGCGGAGTCCGCCGACCAGCAGGGCGTCCGAAGCGTCCAGCGCGCGCTGGGCATCCTCGGCCTGCTGACCGATGACCGGCCTACCGTCTCCGTCCGCACCATCGTGGAGGAGACCGGCCTGGCCAAGACCACCGTGCTGCGGCTGGTGTCGACTCTGGAGCAGAGTGGCCTGCTCTGGGCCACCGGCAGCGGATACATGGCGGGACCCGGACTCTGGCGGTGGGCGCACCTCGCCCGGCGCAGCTGGGAGCTGCCGCCCGAGACCCAACGCGAGATGCGCGAGCTCGCCGCGCGCCGCCGCGAGACCGTGAACATGTATGTGGTCCGCGACATCTACCGGGTGTGCGTCGCGCAGCAGGAGAGCCCGCAACCGCTGCGGCATGTCGTCCAGGTCGGCGACGAGCTGCCGATGTGGGCGGGCGCCTCCTCGAAAGTGCTGTTGCGTGACGCTTCCGACGGGCTTCTGGAGCGGATCGCCAAGCAGTCGCCGCACGGCCCGCAGCACGCGGTGACGATGCGCGAGTGGATCGACGAGACGGCCGCCAAGGGGTACGGCGAGAGTCACGGCGAGCGCGAGGCCGGCCTGTCGGCCGTGGCCGTTCCGATTCTCGGGCAGTCCGGCAGTGTCGTCGCAGCGCTGGCGCTCAGTGGGCCGACCGTCCGCTTCACCTCCGAGCAGGTCACCGCGTTCGCCGCCGACCTGCGGCAGATCGCTTCGCAGATGGCCGACCGGGGTTTCGATCGCCCCTTCGGCAGCGGAAGGTGACCGCTCCCCCGCTGTCACCATCGCAGTTCCACGGCCGAGCCGGTGCGCGACGACTCGTAGACCGCCTCGACGATCGCCAGTGATCGCAGCGCGTCGCGACCCGTGACGGCCGGCTCACGGTCCTCCCGCAGCGCCGCGACGAAGTCGGCGACCTGCTGGGCGTGGTACGGCGCGAGGTGGTCGTGGATCTCGGCCAAGGCGAGATCGAACCGGCGACCGGTGGCGTACCCGGTGGCGAACGCCTCCTCACCGGGCAGGGTCCGCACATCGGTGAAGCCGACGCCCTCGGGAAACTCCATCACGCTCGCCGTACGGCCCCGGGCGTCGCTGACCCACACCTGCACGCCGAGACCGGGCTGGAAGGTGGTGCCGGCCTGCACCGTGGCGACGGCACCGGAAGCGAACTCGATGAGCGCGGCGGCGGTGTCCTCGACCTCGATGACGGCCTGGTGAGCGAGGGTCGCGCCCCGGCCGGTCACCCGCCTGGCGGGGCCCATGAACCACTGGAGCAGGTCGATGTGGTGGATCACCTGGGTCATCAAAACCCCGCCGCCCTCCGTCGCCCGGCGACCGCGCCACGGCTCGGCCCGGTAGTAGTCCGCTCCCCGGTTGAGGCGGGCGACAACGGCACCGCAGATCGGCAGGCCCATGCGCCCGTCGTCGATCGCCGCGCGGATGCGCGCCGCCGCCGGCCAGAACCGGCGCTGGAAGAGGACCCCGAACCGCACCCCGGCGGCCGCGGTGGCGGCGATCATCCGCTCGCCCTGTTCGACCCGCAGGGCCATGGGTTTCTCGCAGAGCACGTGGGTGCCGTGGCGGGCGGCGGCGAGCACCCCGGCCTCGTGTTCCGCGTGCGGGGTGCAGATGGTGACCGCGTCGAGGCCGGCGGCAAGCATCTGCTCCAGATCGCCGAAGGACCGATCGATGCCGTGTTCCGCGGCGAACGCCCGGGCCCGCCCCGAGTCGATGTCGGCCACCGCGGCCACGTGGACGCCCTCGACACCGCGCAGGGCGTGCACGTGGTTGCGGGCGATCCGGCCGCAACCGACGATGCCTATCCGCACGCCTCACCGCCTCCCGACAGGTGGGCGGCGAGGCCGCGCATCGCCATCTCGTAGACCTCTGCGCCGAAGCCCGCCAGGAATCCCCACGCGGTGGCCGCGGTCAGCAGGTCGCGGTAGACCGGTTCCCGGCCGAATACGTTGGTCAGGTGCACCTCGACGATCGGGCGGTCGAGCATCCGCAGCGCGTCATAGAGTGCGACGGAGCGGGTGGACAGGCCCGCCGGGTTGATGATGACCGGCGCCGCCTGGTCGTATGCCTGGTGAACCCAGTCGATGAGCTGTCCTTCGACGTTGGACTGAGCGAAGAACAGGTCGAAGTCGAGTTCCTCGGCGATCGCCCCGCATCTCTTCTCGATGGCGGGCAACGTCACCCGGCCGTACAGGTGCGGTTCGCGCCGGCCGAGCATGTTGAGATTGGGACCGTTGAGGATGAACAACCGCTCCGCCACTGACGGCCTCGCCTTCTGGTGCCGGCGGCCGGCGCCGGCACCTCGGGGGGTCACTCGAAGATGCCCTGGTAGATGTCCTTGATGTTCCAGTGCCCCGGAGTCGGCACCGGTTCGTTGACCATCGGCACGTCGATGACCGCCGGCCGGCGAGCGGCCAGGGCGGCACGCAACGCGTCGCCAAGGTCGCCGGCACTGGTCAGGGCGTAGCCGTCGGCGCCGCAGGCGCGGCCGAGAGCGGCGAAGTCCGGGCTGTACGGTGTGCCGTCCGGTCCGGTGAAGTCGCAGCCGTAGCTCTGTCCGAAGTTGGCGGCCTGCAGGTCGCTGATGGTGCCGTGGGACCGGTTGTTCATCACGACGAAAATGACCGGGGCGCCCTGTTCAACGGCCATCGGCAGGGCCGGGAGCTGAGCGCTCATGCCGCCGTCACCGATCAGCGCGACCACGGTGCGGCCAGGCTGGGCGATCTGGACACCGACCGCCGCGGCCGGGCCGAAGCCCATCGTCGAGGCGCCACCCGGCGTGATGAACCGCCCTTCCTCCGGCAGTTCGTAGCACTGGGCGACGCCGTTCTTGTTCCAGCCGACGTCGGTGACCAAGACCGCGTCGGCGGGCAGTATCGCGCGCAGGTCGGTGAGGATGCGTTCCGGACGCAGCGGGAAGTTGTCGCTGGTGCCGCGTTCGCGGCTGTCGGTGAACAGGGTGCGCCGCGTCGCGGTGATGGTCTCCCGCAGCCCGTCGCGGTGCCGGGGTTGCGGATGGCGGGCGCGCACGGCCGTGTCGATCGCCTGCACGGCGTGAGTGACGTCGGCGACCGCGCCGACGGCGACCGGGTAGTTGCGGCCGATCTCGGCCGGGTCGAGGTCGATCTGGATCAGCTTGGCGGGCGGGAACTGCCAGGTGTAGCGGGAGTCCCAGGAGCTGGCGTCGGTCTCGGCGAAGCGGGTGGCCAGGGCGAGGACGACGTCGGCCTCACGGGTGTACTCGTTGGTGATCTCCAGGCCCCAGAAGCCCGGCATGCCGAGCAGCAACGGGTGGCTGTCGGGCAGGGTCCCCTTCGCCATCAGCGAGTGCACGACCGGGATGTCGAGATGCTCGATCAACGAGCGCAGCGCGTCCAGGCCGGGCCCGCGACGCAGTCCTCCGCCGAGGTAGACGAGAGGTTTGCCGGCGGCGAGCAGCATGTCGGCGATGCGGTCCGCGACATCGGCGGGCAGGCCCGGGCGCTGCGCGACGGCGAGCGGGTAGGCACCGGCAGTCTCGGCGGGGACGGGCCGGGAGAAGTGGTCCATCGGCACGCTGAGCAGCACCGCGCCCGGGCGTCCGGACGCCGCGGTCCAGAAGGCGCGTTCGGTGAACCGGCCCAGGTCGGCGACCTGGTGCACCTGCCAGGCGCGTTTGACGAACGGCCGGTAGACGGCGGTCTGGTCGGCGTCGGCGTGCAGGTTCATCTCCTGGTGCGGGTGCCGGCCGTGGTAGTAGGACGGGATGTCACCGGCGATCGCGACCAGGGGCACCGAGTCGAGCGCGGCGGTGAGCACCCCGGTGACGCCGTTGGTCAGGCCGGGGCCGACGTGCATCAGCACGACGCCGGTGCGGCCGGTGGCCCGGGCGTAGCCGTCGGCGGCGTGCGCGGCGGCCTGCTCGTGGCGGGCGATGACGAACCGGATGCTGCTGCGCCCGATCGCGTCGAGCAGGGCGATATTGGTGTGCCCGCAGGTGCCGAAGATGTGTTCCACGCCGTACGACTCAAGCTGGGTGACCAGCGCTTCGGCGGCGGTCACGGTCTTCTCGTCCGATCCGATGGTCATCGGGCGTCCTCCTGGTCGCCGAAGAGGGAGATGCCGCGCATCATCAAGGTCTTGACGACCGTGTAGTCGTCGATCATCCAGCGCGGTGCTTCGCGGCCGAAGCCGGAGTCCTTGACCCCGCCGAACGGGATGTGATCGAGCCGGTAGTTCGAGGACCCGTTCACGATGAGTCCGCCGACCTCGAGCTCGCGCCACGCGGTGACGATGCGCCGCACGTCGTGGGTGAACAGTCCGGCCTGCAGGCCGTAGCGGCTGTCGTTGCAGGTCGCCAGCACGTCGTCGAAGTCGTCGAACGGCTGGACGGCCACGGCGGCGCCGAACACCTCCTCGCGGATGAGGCGGGCATCCGGCGGCGGGGACGCGACGACTGTCGGGATCACCGTCGCTCCGTTCCGGCGGCCGCCGGTGGTGATGGTCGCGCCAGCGGCCGCCGCCTCGTGCGCCCACGAGACGACGCGTTCGGCCGCGTCGTTGTCGACCATCGAGCCGATGTCGGTGGCCGCATCGAGAGGGTCGCCGACGGTGAGCTTCTCGACCGCGAGGGTGAACGCCGCGAGGAATTCGTCGTACCGGCTGCGGTGCACATAGACCCGCTGCACCGAGATGCAGCTCTGCCCGGAGTTGCTGTAGCCGGTGGCCGCGCAGATCCGGGCGGCCGCGGCGATGTCGGCGTCCTCGCAGACGATGGTCGCGGCGTTACCGCCGAGTTCCATGACCAGGCGTTTGGCGCCGGCCGACCGAGCCACCGCGGCGCCCGTCTCCGGGCTGCCGGTGAAGCTGATGACCCCGACTTCAGGCGCGGCGCTCAGGGCCGCGCCGACCGGTCCGCCGCCGTGCAGCACCTGGACCGCCTCGGGTGGCATCCCGGCGTCGAGCAGCAGCCGTACCACCGCCGCGGACGACGCGGGGGCCTGCGGCGGCGGTTTCACGATCGTGGTGTTGCCGGCGGCGAACGAGGCGGCGAGCTTGTGTGCGAGCAGGTTGGCCGGCGCGTTGAACGGGGTGATCGCGAGGGCGACACCGACCGGGGCGCGGTGGGTCAGCGCGGTGTTGCCCACGCCGCGGGCCCAGCCCGCCACCGGCAGGACCTCCCCGCCGATGCGGCGGGCTTCGGCGGCGGAGACGGCGAAGGTGTCGGCCACCCGGTCGATCTCACCGCGGCCGTCCTTGACGGGTTTGCCGAGTTCCCGGGCGAGCAGCGTGGCGATGTCGTCGCGCCTGGCCAGCGCCTCGGCGGCGGCCCGTTCCAGCACACCGGCGCGGGCGGCGGGCGACATCCGGGCGACCGCCTTGGCACCACGACGTGCGTACCGAAGAGCGGCCTCGACGTCGTGATCGGTGGCCTGCCGGGTGGTGCTGACGACGGCGCGGGTCCAGGGACCGACGCGGTCCGCCCGCTGTCCGTCGCTCACCCACTCGCCGGCGATCAGGCATCCGACCGTGGTCGGCGCGTCCTCCGGGACGGCACGGCCAGGGTTGTCAATCATCGGCACTCCTCCGAGCGAACCGCTTAGCAGTCCATATGGACCACCCTGTGGACTAGGTGTAACGTACGGGCCGCGGAGACCCCTGGCAATGGCTGGCTCCGCGGTTTGTTTCGGGGAAGTGAAAGCCGCACTGCTCCGCCGCCTGACCGCCATGCCGGGCTTCTCGCCCGATGACGACCGAGGGGCACGTCTCATGGATGACGACCGACCGTTGCACGGCGTCCGGGTTCTGGACCTGACGAATGTCCTGGCCGGCCCGTACTGCAGCTACCACCTGATGCTTCTCGGCGCAGAGGTCGTCAAGATCGAGAGGCCCGGTGACGGGGATCTGGCCCGCAAGCTGGGTCCGGAACCCGGGTTGAACCGGGCGGCGATCGGCGCGTCCTTCCTCGCGCAGAACGCGGGAAAGAAGTCCGTCGAACTCGACCTCAAGGACACCGCCGACCGGGCGACCTTCGAGGCCCTGCTCACCGGCACCGACGTCCTGCTGGAGAACTTCCGGGCCGGTGTCCTGAGCCGGATCGGGTACGGCTGGGAGGTGCTGCACCGGATCAACCCGCGCCTGGTGTACTGCGCGATCTCCGGGTTCGGGCAGACCGGGCCGATGCGCCAAGCGCCCGCGTACGACCAGATCATCCAGGGCCTGTCCGGCATGATGAGCGTCACCGGCACACCGGAGACCGCGCCGCTACGGGTCGGGTTCCCGGTCTCCGACACCATCGGTGGCCTCGTCGCCGCCATGACGATCGCCGCCTCGCTGGCCGGGCGGGCCAGAACCGGCAAAGGTGTGTGCCTCGACGTCTCCATGCTGGAGACCTCCCTGTCCGCGATGGGATGGGCCGCGTCGAACTTCCTGGTCAGCGGCATCCCCCCGGAACCGATGGGCGACCAGAACGCCACCGCCGCGCCCTCGGGCACCTTCCACGCCGCGGACGGGCCGCTCAACATCGCCGCCAATCGGCAGGAGCAGTTCGAGACTCTCTGCCGACTCATCGAGCGCCCCGAACTGCTCACCGACGAGCGATTCGCCGACCGCGAGGCGCGTAAACACCACCGGTCCGCGCTCAGCGATGCGATCAACACAGCGCTGCGCGAACGCCCGGCCATCGAGTGGGAGCGCACGCTCTCGGCGGCCGGCGTGCCGGCGGCCCGCATCCTGACCGTCCCGCAGGCGATGGAACTCGACCAGCTGAAGGCCCGCGGCTTCTTCACCGACCTGGAGTTCCCTGGCGACCCGGACCGGACGCTGCGGGTCACCGGCAGCGGGGTGCTCGTCAACGGCGAGGCCCTGCACCCCCAGGCACCGCCGCCACTGCTCGGTGAGCACAACGACGAGTTCAAGACCATCACGGACGAGGTGACCGCACCATGAGCCAGGACCGGCCCGAGCCGACCGTCCGAGACGTGTCCGACTGGTGGGCGACGAGCGTCTCGCGCATCGAACCCAACCGCATCGAACTGCGCGGTCACCCCGTCCAGGACCTGATCGGCTCGATCAGCTTCGCCGGGATCATCTGGCTCATGCTGCGCGGCGAGACCGCCACGCCGGGTCAGGAGCGACTGCTCGAGGCGGCCCTGGTCTCCTCGGTGGACCACGGCCCGCACGCGCCGTCCATCGCGGTGGCCCGGATGGCGGCGACCTGCGGAATCGGCCTCAACAACGCCGTGGCGACCGGCGTCAACCTGCTGGGCGACGTGCACGGCGGCGCCGGCGAACAGTGCATGGCCCTGCTGGACGACGTCCGGCGCCTGCACCAGGATGGCGCCGACCTCGTCGTCGCCGCCGAGACGACCGTGGACTCGTGGCGGATCCGCTCGAAATACCTGCCCGGCTTCGGGCACCGCTTCCACTCCGTCGACCCCCGCCGCGACCCGCTGCTCGCTCAGGTGGAACACGCCGTCGCCGGTGGCGTAGTCGACGGTTCCTACCTGCGCGCGGCCCACGCCATCGAGCACGTCCTCGCCGAGGGCCGCAGCCGGCCCGTGCCGATCAACATCGACGGCTGCACCGCCGTCGTCTACGCCGAGCTGGGCTTCCCGCCGCCGCTGGCCCGGGGACTGTTCGTCCTGAGCCGCAGTGTCGGCATCCTCGCCCACGCCTGGGAGGAGACTGGCCAGGGCCGCCGCAACAAGGGCCCGATGCCGCCGTGGATCCTGCCGACCTTCACGCAGGACACCTGACAGGGGTGCGGTGCCGTCGAGACGGCCGGCCACCGCGACGCTTCCACCGCCGCCCGCGGCCCACGGCATCGCATCGGCCATTGGACGCTCTCCCCTCTGGCGTTGACACCGGCTGGTGCGGCTATGCCGCGTCGGCCGGTTTCCGGTTCGCCGGCACGCCGTCGAGGCGGCGGCGCGCCGCCGCGACCGCCAGGCGGGCATGCTCCTTCGCCCCGATTTGCGCCACCAGCTGCGCACGGGGAATCTCCAGGGCGTACGGGATACCGGACGGCAGGGCTGCCAGGATCGCGTCGACGTCGATGCCGCCCTCGCCCGGGTAGAGCCGTTCGAACCGCGCGGTGTGGATGAGTTCCTCCCGGGTGGGTGGCACCCCAGGCGGCGCGTCGCAGACGTGGGCGAAGTGGAACCACTCGGCCGGCAACTCACGCAGATCGGCCACACTGGAGCCGGAGCGGGCGAAGTGCAGCAGGTCGATCAGAATGCCGGCGTTCGGCTGATCCGCCGATCGCAGAACCCGGGTCGCCTCGGTGAGATCCGGTGTCTCGGTCCACGAGGGGAACTCCAGATCCATGGTCAGGCCGAGCGGGCGGGCCATCTGGCACAACTGCGCGTACCGGTCGATCTTGCGGTTGCGGTCCGGATCGGGCAGCTGGACGATGACGTGGCGCGCACCGAGTTCCGCGCCGGCCTCCAGGAAACGCTGAAAATCCCGCGGATCCTCGTCGGGACCGATCCTGGCCAACTCGATGTCGAGGACCTCGACCCCGGTGGCCGCCAGGCGCACCTTCGTCGTGCGCATCAGCGCGGGATCGGTGGCCAGCGGATAGTGCGGCTCGACCGGTGTCACCCGGGTCAGGCGCAGGCCCACATACCGGTATCCGGCGTCCGCGGCAGCCTCGACCAGTTCCGGTGGGGACAGGCTCAGCGCCGTCAGGTGGGCCAGGGAATAGTCGTGCTCACGACCGTACGACTGCTGTGGTGTCTCCCGGAGTCGCCGCAGGCGACGTTGCCGGTGTGCGGCCATCCGCACCGGAGCGCTGCTCGCGGCGCCATAGCCGGCGTAGTCACCGATGCGTTGCACCACCTCGAAGAACAGCCGCGAGCCCAGCATCTCGGTGTAGAAGTGCAGGTACTCGCCACCCTCGTCGCAGTCGTAGAGAATCGAGTGCTCGCGCAGGGTCGCGAGCAGCTCCGGCTCCGGGGCCAGGCGGGCGTCGAGGTCGTCGTAGTAGTTGTGCGGGATGCGCAGCACCGGCGCGCCGAGCTCGCGCATGGCCCTGGCCGCGGAGATCACGTCGTCGCTGGCGAACGCGATGTGCTGAGGGCTCGGCACGGCCGGTGCCCAGGAACCGCGGCGCAGCGGCGCCGTGTTGAGCGTGATCCGGACGGTGTGCCCGGCGTCGGTGGCAGACCGGCTGCGCAGCAGACCGAAGGGTGCGGTGAGCTCGATCGTCTGGCCCGACTGCAGGCCCAGAACCGTGCGGTAGAAGAGGGTGACCTGATCGAAGTCGTCCACCGGCTCGGTGAGAGCGATGTGGTCTGTCGCGGTCACCAGGCCCCCGGTGCACGTCTCGGCGTCGGTCGCCTCGAAGTCGGCCAGCCAGCCGTTGCCGTCCGCGCCCGCACGGCAGAAGAAGACCGCAGTCCCGTCGGGAGCGGCCACCGAACTGAGGTCGGCCTCCTCCGGTTGACGCACGCGAGGCAGCACCGGAGCGAGCAGCCGATCCGCACGCTCGGCCGAACCCGCGGGATCGCTGCTCTCCAGCCCGAGGGCGCAGATGGCTGCCGTGCCGGGCGCGACCGTCCGCTGCGACGCGAAGTTGAGCAGGATCCGGGCGGCGCCCTGCTGCCACAATTGCACCGGCTTGGAGCGGTGCGCCCCCGTCCGGGCGAAGCCCAGAGCGGTCAGGGTCCGGGCGATGACCGGGCCGGACACCTCGTCGACGGCGAGTTCGGTGAACATGTGGCCGCCGAGACGCGGCGCGGGGGTCAGGCCGGGTGATCGCAGCCGGCGCCGCGCGACGGGTGGGCCGCCGACGCTGACCGACTCCTGCAGGGCGAGCAGCGACCGCATACCGTCGATGGCGGCGTGCCGGGGATCGGCTTGCCGGTAGACGTCGTTGAACACCTCGAGCGAGAGCGGCCCGTCGTAGCCGGTGGCCAGGACCTGGCTCAGGAACCCGGCCAGGTCGAACGAGCCGAGGCCGGGAAAGAGCCGATGGTGCCGGCTCCACTCCACCGTGTCCATCTTCAACCGGGGCGCGTCGGCCAGTTGCAGGTGGAACACCTTCGAGCCGGGCACCACCCGGATTCCGGCCGGGTCGTCGCCTCGGGACAGCACGTGAAAGCTGTCCAGGCACAGGCCGAGGGCGGGGTGGTCGGCGCGCCGCACGATCCGCCACGCGTGAGCGTACGTGTTCACGAAGCGGCCCCAGGCCAGCGGCTCGTACGCGATGCGCAGCCCGCGGACCGCGGCCCTCTCGGCCAGCTCCCGCAGGTGGTCGGCGGCCAGATCGTCGTCGTCGACGGCGTCGGCCGACTCCGACGACGCGACCAGCATCGTGACGGCGCCCAGTTGTTCCAGCACGCTGAGCTTGTGGTCCGCACGGCGCAGGTTGGCCCGGAAGGCGTCGGGGGCGACCGCCTCGAAGTCGCGGAAGGGCTGGTAGAGGTCGATGGTCAGGCCACGACGGGCGCACTCCTGCCGGACTCTCGCCGGTGACCATGCCGACGCGATGAGGTCGCTCTCGAATATCTCGATCCCATGGAAGCCGGCTGCCGCGGCGGCCGCGAGCTTGTCCTCCAGGGTCCCGGACAGGCAGGCGGTGGCGATCGTCAGGCGTGGTTCGGCGCGCGGTGCGACGGCCGCGCTTCGAGCAGCATCATGATCGGCGATGAGCATGGTGCACTGCCTTCCTCGATGGCTTCGCCCGGCGTCGAGGACGGGCTCAGCGATGCGCCGATGGGACGACACAGGGTGCGCCGCCGACGGTTCCGAACCACAGGCGTTGCCGCCGGCCACAATGTATGTACTAGTTAGTTCGTTAGTTATACGCGTCGCGTGGCGGAGGAGGAAGGGCCCCGAACCCGTGACTAAGGTGAATCTTCGATCGAAGGAGGGCCATGTGGCCACGCAGACGCCGGACTCGCCAGCTGCGGCCCCCGCCGCACGAGACGCTGAACGGACCCGATCCGAGATCCTCGCCGTCGCGACCCGCGAATTCGCCGACAAGGGCTTCGCCGGCGCCCGCGTCGACGAGATCGCGGCGAAGACCCGCACCACCAAGCGGATGATCTACTACTATTTCGGCGGCAAAGAAGGTCTCTACATCTCGGCGCTCGAGCAGGCGTATACCGGGATTCGCGCCCTCGAACAGCAGGTCGACGTGGAGCACCTCGACCCGGCCGAAGCGATCCGGCGGCTCGCCGCCCTCACGTTCGACCATCACGAGTCGCACCCGGACTTCATCCGGCTGGTGAGCATCGAGAACATTCACTACGCCCGGCACATTGCCCGGTCCGAGATCCTGGCGGGCCTGGCCAATCCGGCGCTGGACGCGCTGACCCGAATCCTCGAGCGCGGTCGTACGGCCGGCCGGTTCCGTGACGACGTCGACCCGATCGACGTACACATGATGATCAGCGCGTTCTGCGTCTTCCGGACCGCCAACCGGTACACCTTCAACGCGATCTTCAAACGGGACATGCTCGACCCCGCCCGAAGGGACCACTACCGGACCATGATCAGTGACCTCGTGCTGGAGTACCTGACCGCCGGCCGATGACGGGTCGGACCAGCGCGCGTTCGTAGGCGATCAGCGCCGCCTCGTCCTCGGCGTCGCCCTGCCCGCAGGGCCCGCCCGTATTGTCGAGCTCCCGGACAACTCGTCGGCACACGACACCATCACTAGCCGAGGGCTGACCGCACCTCGTGGCCGGCGACCAGCATTTCCGGTACGCCGTGCGGCGCGCGACGGGTTCGGCGGCGACCGGCGGCGGCACGGTGATGCTGAGATCGTCGTACCAGACGGTTTGCCCGGGACCACCGCGGACAACCTGAGACAACCGCAGCCAACTTTCGCGCCGCGCCACCAACCACGATCATGGATTTACCGGCCCGGACCTGACCGGCAAACCCAGCGAAGATCACCGTACGCGCGTTCGTGTCATCGAGGTGTCGTGAACGTCCATGTAGGAATCAGTCGCGCATCGACATTCGGCATCACCGACAAGGAGACCCGTCAGGTCGAAATTCGATCACTCAGACCATGAAACGCCCTGCTCAACCATGACCCATATCGATGCAGATCGAAGACTAAAGAGCCGTTAAGTACGAGTCGGCCACGAAGATCAGCCGGAGTCCTGGTGCAAACCGTACGCGCGTACGTGCAAAAATACGTGTCAGCCGCCACGAACACATTGATGTCGAGCGTCCGAGCTGGGCTTCGCAGCGGTACACGCGTTGCCGATGAGACTGCGTTCCGAGGTCATCGGTGCCCTGAACCTGTTCGAGGCCGAGCCGGCAACCTACGGTCAGGAGAAGCTACGCGTCGGGCAGGCGCTGGCAGACATCGCGACCGTCGGCCTGCTGCAGCAACGCGCCATCCACACCCGCGACGTGTTGACGAACAACTCCAGGCTGCACTCAACAGCAGGGTGCTGGTCGAGCAGGCGAAAGGTCTGCTGGCCGAGCGGCTGCAGGTCGATGTAGAACAGGCCTTCCGGTCTGCCTTCCGGTGGTTGTTCGAGACTGGTCCCGGCAAGATCGGTGCCGGGCTCTTCGAGACGGTGAGCAGCACTGCGGCGTCTTCGAGCGCCTCCAGCGTGTGCCGACGGTCCGGCACTATCAGCAGGTCTCCGTTTGCACCCTCCCAGGACGTTTCGCCGGCGCCCAGGCGGACCCGGCCGTGCAGGACGAGGGAGGGCTTGCTTCGGCTGGATGCGGGGTCCAGGGCGACACCTCAACCCCACGCCTGCTCACAGCATCTGGCAGGGCGACGTCAGCGGGCTCGGCGAAATGCGCGTACGGTCAGACTGTCGCTCGGGACCCCGGTGGCCGTAGAGCCCGCCGTCGCCGCCGACATCTCCCACCATTCGTGGATCTCGCCGTGCTTGACACGTCCTCGACCGGCCCCGGAGTCCGGATAGGAGTACGGCGGCCGCCCTGAGTAGGTGGCACCGCTCTCCGAATCATCCGTTGGTGCGCTGGACGCGCCGCGGAACATGTGTCACGAACACTTGAAGGAATGTGAGTGCGATGGTCAACATCGCCAACGATCACGAAGCCTCCCCCGTCACCACCACGGAACGGCGAGAACAGAGTCCGAGCCACCACGTCGGCACCGCTGCCGCACCGGACACCGCGTTCTCGGTCAACGGCAGGACGGCCACCGCGACGCGGTACCTGCTCGCCGGCATCCGGCTCGCGCTGGGCTGGGTGTTCCTGTGGGCGTTCCTCGACAAACTGTTCGGCCTCGGCCGCAGCACCCCCGCCGCCAACGCATGGCTGGACGGCGGCAGCCCCACCGCCGGGTTCCTCGGCAAGGCCGCCACCGGTCCGTTCTCGGGCATCTACCACTCCATCGCCGGCAACGTCGTCGTCGACGTGCTGTTCATGACCGCACTGCTCGGCATCGGCGTGGCCCTGCTTCTGGGCATCGGCATGCGCATCGCCGCCGCATCAGGTGCGCTACTGACGGTCCTGATGTGGACCGCCGTGCTGCCGCCGGAAACCAACCCGTTCATGGACGACCACCTCGTCTACGCCGCCGTCCTGGTCCTGCTGGCCCTGCTGGGCGCCGGAACCACGTGGGGCTTCGGCCGCCGGTGGGCGGCTACCCCGCTTGTGCGACGCAACACCTGGCTCACGTAGACCCGAGCGCGCGTGCGTTTCCGGGCTCCGGAGGCGCACGCCACGGGCAGCAGTCCGGCGCCGATAGGGAGACCTGCTGATGGCGATCCGCGATCATTTCGCGCAATGGATGCACCAGCATGGCCGGCCGAACCGGCCGGCTCGCATCCTCAACCGGATGACCTGTACCGTGCCAGAACTCGTCGCACATGCTGTGAGCTGTGATTTCCCGGTTTGTGTCGAGGATCATCAGTATGTTGGTTCGGCTGGTGTACTTGACGATGATCCGGCTGGTCAGTGCTCTCGGATTGCTGGTTCGTAGCAAGACCGCGGTGGTCGCGGAGGTTCTCGTGCTTCGTCACGAGGTCGCGGTACTGCGGCGGCAGTTGAACGGTCGGCCCCGGTTGTCCTGGCCGGACCGGGCCATTCTGTCGGCCCTGGCCCGCCTGCTACCCCCTGCTGTCCGAGCCCACCGGCTGGTCGCCCCGGCCACGCTGCTCGGCTGGCACCGGCGGCTACTGCGCCGCCACTGGACTCACCCACGTAAGGCCGGCCGGCCACCGGTCAGCGACGAGATCCGCGACCTGGTACGACGCCTCGCCCGGGAGAATCCTCCGATGGGAGCATCGGCGCGTCCAGGGCGAGTTGCTACGGCTGGGCCATCATGTCGGCGCGGGCACAATCCGCCGCATCCTCGCCCGGCGGCCCGGCCCGGCACCGCGAACCGTGGACACCAGTTGGCGAACCTTCCTGCGTGCCCAAGCGCACGGCCTGCTGGCGATCGATTTCTTCCACGTCGACACGATCCTGCTGCGACGCTCGTACGTGCTGGTGGTGATGGAGGTGGCCACCCGCCGCGTCCATCTACTCGGGGTCACCACCAACCCGGATCACGCCTGGGTCGTGCAGCAGGCCCGCAACCTCGTCATGGACCTCTGCGACCGTGCCGGCCGGTTCCGGTTCCTGATCCGCGACCGGGACGGCAAGTACAGCGCCGCATTCGACGAGGTCTTCACCTCCGAGGGCATCACCGTGGTTAAGATCCCGCCACGCACGCCGCGGGCGAACTGCAACATCGAACGCTGGGGCCGCAGCCTGCGCCAGGAGTGCACCGACCGGCTACTGATCTACAACGAAACGACACGCCCTCACGGTGGTCAGCGAGCACGTGGACCACTTCAACGACCACCGACCGCATCAAGGCCGGCAGCAGTTGCCACCAAACCACGACCCGGCCGTCGTCATCGCGATGGACGCCCCGGTACGACGCCGGCAACGCCTCGGCGGCGTGATCAACGAATACCATCGGGCAGCCTGACGCGATCTTCAAAGTGCCAGCTCACGGCCATGTACGGGGTTATGGCACCGTACATGGCGGGCACGTCGAGTACCTGTTCTTCAGGGGGCACCAGCCCCTGGTAGAGGGCCGTCCGATTGACATTTGTGCGCCGCCGCCTCGCGGCACGGCGTGCCAGTGCGCGGACGGGTCCGGCAGGGCGTCAGCGGACCGGATCGTCGCCCGACTGTCCGGCCGGGGTTCTCAGTTCTGACCGACGTGGCGGTGCCGGCCCGGTCGCTGAGGGCGATTATGGATATCGTGTACGGACGGCGGGCGTGGGTGTCACGGTTGGGCTGGACCCTTATCGGGGCCGCCCTGCTGGTTGTCGGCTCGTGGGTGGTCGTATCCGCCATGCATGCCCGGACCACGGACGAGTTCAACCGCTGGGTGGGGTGGGCCAACATCCTCGCGCTGGTGGTCGGCGCGGTGGGAACGGCACTCGTGGCGTTCGACAAGGCGGGGCGGCGTCGGGACTACTCCGCTCCTGACAGATCGGGTGAGGTTGCGGAGCGCTGTCTAGCCGAGTTCGGATCCGCGATCGAGCAGGCGTGGTCGCGTGAGGCGGTAATCCGCCAGGTCGGGCCGCCCGCCCCCGTCATGGTGCGTTGGTCGTCCACCGGTAGGCCGGCGGCAAGCCGCAACGTGGTCCTGGACGAATCGGAGAGCCCTGGCTGGCGGGAGTTGCCGCTGGAGGGTGATGTTGGTCAGATCGTAGCCGCGTTCCGCGCCCTGCCCCACCGACAACTGCTGGTACTTGGTGACCCCGGTGCGGGCAAGACGATCCTCGCGATGCTGCTGACACTAGGGCTTCTGCGTCGCCCGGAACCGGGCGAACCGGTTCCGGTACTCCTTTCCATCAGTTCGTGGGACACCGGCGAGCCCATCGGTGAGTTCATCGTTCGTCGCCTGGTAGAGGACTTCGCCGCCGTCCTGGCCGAGCACGGCGAGCCCGCGACGCTTGCCTGGCGGCTGCTCGGGCAGCGGCGGCTGTTGCCGATCCTCGATGGCCTCGATGAGCTGCCGAGCGAGAGGCATGGCGAGGCTCTCGACGCTCTTGATCGATTCGGCGCTGAGGAGCGGCCGTTCGTCGTCACTTGCCGGGGTCGCGAGTACGACCGCGCGGTACGTCGCCAGCAGACGATCCTCTCCCGGGCCGCAGTCATCGAGATTGATCCAGTTGGGGTGGAAGCGGCGATCACGTTTCTGTCCTACCCGGAGCTGGGGAGCCCGCGTTGGCAGCAGGTCTTCCGCCGGATGCGGGAGCGCCCCAAAGGGCACCTGGCAGCTGCCCTGTCCACTCCGCTGCTGGTGGCACTGACGCGGGTGGCGTATACGGAGCCGTCCACCTCACCCGCCGAGCTGCTCGACCTCCCGACGCGGCGTGCTGTCGAGAATCACCTTATGCAGGCGTTCCTCACGAGCGTCTACTCTCTGCCGCCCGACCCGCACCCGTACGGGATCCGCCCAGGCAGTGCGTACAAGCTCGAGCGGGCGGAACGGTGGCTGGCCTGCCTCGCTCATCACCTGAACCAGACCGGGCTCCGTGACCTGCGGTGGTGGCAGATCGATCCCGCGTTGCTGGCGCGACATCGGATACGTGCGCTGATCATTCCTCTGGTCGCCGCGGTCCTCGGCGTCGCCGCGATCTGGGGCGGCATCGTGGGTGCCACGCAGGGCTGGTGGCCCGGGGCCAGAGCCGCCGCAACGGGCTTCATCATCGGCGTACTGGCCGTCTGCGACGTCTACCAGGCAATGTGGCCCGAGGGTTACCCCTCGTTCGCGCGGCGGCTACAACAGGCGCGGCGTGTGCGGCGCCCCGCCACCTGGCGGCTGCGCCTCGGGTATGGGATCGGAGGCGGGCTGCTCACCGGCCTGCTTGTCGCGGACCTGCGTACGACGCTTCCGGCCGGGATCCTGTGCGGTCTGCTTGCGATGAGCCTGCCCACCTGGCGGCCACGTCGGCGGCTGCCACGCAACGATCCAGCCGCATCGTTTCTGATCAACCGGCGCAGGGTCGCCAACGCCGTCGTGCAGCACAGCATTACCGCCGCCGCCGTGTTTGCCGTGCTGGCATGGCTGGTCGGGTCCACGCCGATTGGGTCGACGGCGGTTGCCGCGGCGGCCGTCTACGCCACGACGGCGGGCCTGGCTGCCGGGGGCTGGACGTGGATCCAGTTCCGGTTGGCTCATGCGCGGCTGGCCTGGGATCACTGGTTGCCATGGCGGCTGGGCGCGTTCCTCGACGACGCGCACCGAAACGGCGTCCTCCGCCAAGCCGGTTCCGTCTACCAGTTCCGTCACGCGCTGTTGCAGGACCACCTAGCTAACCGTCTCCGAAAGGAGCGCCTGCGCGAGGACGCCGTGCGGGGCAACAGGTATTCCGCCGAGAAACTGGTCGAACTTCTTGTGGAGCAGGGTGCGGTAGACGAGGCGATCGAGTTGCTGCGCGTGCGTGACGCAAGTAGCAGCTGGATCGATCAGGGACAGTTGATCGATCTGCTGGCGACCCGCGGACAGGTCGGCGAGCTGAGGGTGCTAGCCGACCGGGGAGTCGGGGCAGCGGTGTGGCGCGTGGCGCTGCATGCGGCCGAAAACGGTCAGGTCGCCGAGGTTATGGAACTGCTGTCCAGGACCGATGTGGCTTCATCTCGCATTGGTTCCGGTCAGCGGGACGAGGGGGTCGAGCGAGGGCTCGCCGAGGTGCTCGCCGCACATGGTCATGAGCAGGAGCTGACCGACCTGGCCGACCGGGGCAACAACAGTGCGGCGCTGGAGTTGGCGGGTCTGCTCGCCTCGCGGGGCCGGGTTGAAGAGCTGCGGGCGCGAGCCGATGGCGGGGACCATTTTGCCACCTGGCGCTTGGTGCGATTGCTACGCGAGCAGGGGCGCGTCGAGGATGCGATCACCATGCTTCGGGTGCGGGTGGACCGCGGTGACTCCTCTGTCGTCTTAGACTTGATCGAATTGCTTGCCGAACAGGAGCGTTGGGACGCCATCGCCGACCTGCTGCGGGTAGCGGTCGATGATGAACGGTTTCCGAGCTCTTTCTATGCAACGAAGGTTGCCGATTTTCTAGCCGAACGCGGTCGTGTCGAGGAGTTGCGGGTGCTGGCCGAGGCAGGTGGCTGGCGGGCGTCCGAACGGCTGACCCCCATGCTGATCGCGCGGGGCCGGGTTGTCGAGGCCATCGAGACGCTGCGCGCGGGTGCCAAAGCTGGCCGGTTCGGCGCCGAAGCAGAGTTGATCGATCTGATCGCCGATCCGGCCGTGGTCAACGCGGCGGTCGAAGTGCTGCGCGCCAGTGTCGAATCCGGCGGCCCGGGTGCCGCGCGTCAGCTTGAAGAACTGACTGCCGACCTCCATCTGGTCCACGACGAGATCGCGTCTCTGCGCGCACGAGCCCGGACGGGAGACAAGAGCGCTAGCGGTCGCCTCGCCGACCTGCTCGCCAGGCAGGGACGTGTTATAGAGCTGCGGGCTCGCGCAGATACCGGTGACCAGGCGGCCGGCGAGCGGCTCGCGGAGCTGCTCATGAAGCAGGGACACGTTGACGAGCTACGCGCTCGCGCAGACGACGGTGACCAGGCGGCCGGCGAGCGGCTGGTGGCGCTGCTGACCGGCCGGGGGGAGCTCGACGAGTTGCGGGCCCGAGCCGACGTCGGCGACCGGCAGGCAGTCGAACCTCTGGTCGACCTGCTCGTCAAGCGCGGCCGCGGCGACGAGGCGATCGAGTTCCTGTGGACACAGGTTGATATCGACGTCACGATCGGTGACAGCAATGGCAACGGCGACCTACCGAAGCGGTTGGCGCGCCTGCTCGCCGAGCAAGGGCACATCAGCGACGCCGCCAGAATCCTGCAGGCGCTGGCGGACAGGTACGACTTCGAAGCGGCCCACCAACTCGCCAGCCTAAAGGCGGTCCAGGCCGCGATCGAGGTGTTGCGCCCCTACGCCGACGATGGAAACGACGACGCGGACAAGGAACTGGCCGAGCTGCTAGCCGGGCGTGGTCGCGTCCGGGAGCTAGAGCAGCGGGCTGACGCTGGTGGCTGGCACGCATCCCTCTGTTTGGCCGAGTTCCTCGCCAGGCACGGCCGGATCGACGAGTTGCGCAGGCGCGCTGACGCCGACGACTGGTGGGCCGAGCGGCTCCTGGTTGATCTGCTCGTCGCGAACGATGATGAGCAGGCATTGCGTGAATGGGCCGAGACCGGCAATCTGTCGGCGCTCTGCGGGCTGGTTGCGCGCTACGCCGAACAGGATCGACTTGACGAGGCGATCCGGGTGGTGCGGAGCACCAGTAATGCCGACGCCCGGAGCGAAGCGGCCCGTTCATTGGCTTACTTGCTCGCCAACCGGGAGCGGGTTGACGAGGCTATCGACGTCCTCCAAGCGTTCACCAACGTCGAGGACCGCTCGGCATCCCGGCGACTGGTCGACCTGCTCGCGCGACAGGGCCGTCTCGACGAGGCCATCGAGGTTGTCCTGCAGGTGCTCAACTTGGAGTATGCGGACGTCGAACCTGTTGTGGATGTCGAGTCTGACCCAGAGGGCTCGGCTGCCGAGTCGGGCTTGGAGGGTCTGGAGGAAGACTCGAATGTCGAGTTCGGCGGCGAAGGGCTGTACCTCGGTGGCGGAGACGTACGTGACTGGGAGCGGTGTCTGATCGACCTGCTGGCCGAAGGGGGCCGGGTAGACGTGCTGCGGGCCGCTGCGGATGCCGGCGATCCTTATGCACGCACACGGCTAGCCGCCCTCCTCACCCGGCTCGGCCGGGTCGACGAACTGCGGGCCCGCGCCGTGACCGGCGACTGGCCCGCCGCCGAACAACTCCTCGCTACCTTGGACGGCCACGGCGGCGCCGATGAGGCCATCGAGATCCTGCGAACTCTGCTGGATGGCGCGGACGCCCACGGCTCGGGCGTGGATGTCGAATCCGTCAATGTCGGCGTGCGGCGGAGTGCGATGAGGCGCCTGGCTGATCTGCTCGCCCTCCACGAACGGGTTGACGACCTACGGACACTAGCGGAGACCGACAACGAGTACGCGCGTGCCCGCCTGGCCGGTCTGCTCGCCCGACTCGGCCACGTTGACGAACTGCGAACGCGTGCCGACGCGAGTGATCCCTACGCCGCCGAGCAACTCATCACCGTGCTCCACCGGCGGGGCGACACCGATCGGGCCATCGAACTTCTGCTGGTATGGGCCAAGAACCGGCGATCGAACACCGAGCCGCACCGGCGCGACCTCCTCTGGGATGGAGCCCCGACCATCGGGGACTCGGCGTCGTGGGGTCTCGAGTTTAGGCCGCTCGACCTGGTCGCCGATGACGGCGTGCGGGTCTCGTCACCGGCGCCCCCGAGCTTCCGCGAGGCCAGGAACGAGTTGGTGGATCTGCTAAGTGAGCAGGATCGGATCGACGACTTGGCTGTCCTGGCCGCTGCCAGTGACTGGTACGCCAGGCGGCAACTTGCGGCCCTGCTCGCTCGCCTTGGCCGTACCGACGAGTTGCGGGGACTCAGCGATTCCGGCGACTCGTATGCCGCCGAACTGCTGGTGGCAACACTGGCCCGGGAGGACCGGATACACGATATCGTCACGATTCTGCGGACCAGGGCCGGCGACGGGCTTGCCGAGATGTCCCTTAATAAGGCAGCCGAGAGGGTGGCAGACTCACTCGCCGGCCAGGGTCGCATCGGGGATGCACTGGAGGTTCTGCGGGCACTGGCCGCCGCGGGTCGCGTCGGCGCCAGCGCCCGGGTGGCGACCCATCTCGCCGAGCGCGGTGACATCGATGAGCTGCGAGCGCTCGCCGATGCCGACGCCTCGGGGGCCGGCTGGAGGCTTGCCGACCAACTGGCGCGGCTCGGGCGCGTCCAGGAGCTGCGGAAGCGGGCCGACGCCGGCGACTGGGATGCCGCCAGCCGGTTGGCGCAGCTACTCATCGAGCGGGTCGACTGACCCGGCTCGACGGCGGGCGTGGCCGCCCGGGTTCTCGTCAGCCTCGACCGAAGGCCGAGCGAGGACCAGTGGCGGGGGTGGTGGATGCGCTGGTGCCGGCGACAAGGTAGAACGTCATATAGGGCCTTGGGGTCGAGCGTGTTTGGTGTGGTTACCAGTGCTCGTACCTCAAGGCCCTACCTGTTGTCAGCACACCACGCCGCGCGCCCACCGACAGCTATCCACAGCAGGCACAGATTCCGGACGGGCTCTGAGGCATCCGAGCCGTAGCCCGCGTGGCGCATGCGGCACAGCGGCAGGTTTTAGGGCCGCCCGTAGTTTCCAGATCATCGGCTCTGTGACAGAGAAGACGGGATTCTGTGTCACGGAGCCGATATCGAATTCCGTCCTCTCTCGACGGGGCCTCTTGCATGTGGCTTGGACGGGTGGTGTCACGAGAGCGGCCATCAATCTGAGCGGAATCCGCGCACCACCCGTCGCTCGTCGATGTCCGGTCAGAGGCGATGGATGACGATGCGCTTGCTGCTGTCGGCTGGGAGCGACCACGCATGCTCGACATCGTGCAGCGGGACGGGGTCGGGCTCCACGGCATAGGCGCCGTCGACGATGGCGGCGGCAACGGCGGGGATCTCGGCAGTCATGGTGGTGCCAGTCAGCGATCCCTGACCACTGCCAAGGACTTGGAGCCTTGTCGAGCGCAGCGCGCCAGCGGGCAGCGTCGCTCGTGATCCGGCCATCTCGCCGAGGTTCACCCAGGTAAGCGGGCGTGTCGGGTCGGCCCGGTTGACGACCATCACGGCCATCGTCTCGGCTGCTGGTTCTGCCCAGAGGAAGTCCAGCACGATGTCGATCTCGGCGCCGATGCGAGCGATCATCTCTGCGTCACCGGTTAGGGCGGTCGCGGTAGCGCCGGGGAGCGCGGCGAGCCGTTCGGGGTCCCGGCCCACGGCAACCACCTGATCGGCGCCAAGGCGGCGGGCTACCTGCACCGCCATGCGCCCGGTGGCGCCGGTAGCGCCAAGGACCAGCACATTCTGTCCGGACCGCATCGTGATCCGCTGGGTGAGTGCCAGCCAGGAGGCGATCACGCAGTTCAGCGTCGCAGCGATGGTCAACGGGTCAATGTGGGCGGGCAGGACGACGCTGTGCCGTGTGTCGATGACCGCGCGTTCGGCCATCGAGCCGTACTTGCCGTTCAGCGACATGAAGTACCAGAGCCGGCCGTCGGCGTCACGGCCGACGCCGTCGATGCCCGGCACCAGCGGCAGGCCGGAGCCGGCACTGGTGTAGTGCGACCCGCTGGCCTGCATGCGGACCCGAGGATGTAGGCCGGCAGCCAGCACCTCGACGACGATCTCGTGCTCGCCGACCGGCTTCGGGTCGGGGAACTCCAGGTATCGGGGGGCTGCGCCGTATGCAGTGACGACCGCTGCTTTCATGACCGGTCCGCCTTCTGAAGGAGCGCGGCCAGATCGACGGCGGAGGCGGGGCGGCCGGGGGCGGCGAACATGCCGTCCGGATCGAGATAGGCCAGTTGCGCGGGCGTGCCCGGCGCGAACCGGCGGCTCTCGGCGAGCGGTCCCACGTCGTAGGCGTCGAAGCCGAACGAGTCGATCAGGGTGGCCACCGCCGCCTTGGCCGCTGCGGAGTCGCCCGCGATGGGCACGGCACTGCGGTCGGCCGCCCCGACCGGCCGCGCGAGTTGCGGCAGGTGCCGGAAGAACACGGTGCTGAACGCCTTGACCACGTACGCGTCTTTCAGGTGTGCCTGCAACAGCAGGTGCGGCGGGATGTCACCGGCCTCGATCTCGGGGACAGCGCCCTGGCGTGCCGAGTCGTAGTTGAGGGTGTCGATGAGGACCCGGCCGCGCAGCGCTTCGACCGGCACCTGCCGGTATGCGCGGATGGGGATGGTCACCACCACCAGGTCACCGGCGGCCGCAGCCTCGGTGGTGGTCGCCGCGCGGGCCTGGGAGCCCAGCCGGGCCGCCATCTCCCGCAGGCTCTGCGGTCCGCGGCTGTTGCTCAGCACGATGTCGTGCCCGGCAGCGAGGGCCAGCTGCGCGAGCGCGCCGCCGATCCGTCCGCTGCCGATGAAGCCAATCGTTGTCATGATCCGAATCTAAGCCGCCCAGGCCGTACCTTCTATGCTAGAAAATCCGTCGTTTGTTCGCGATCGTCCGGAGGCATGATGGATCCGCTGAGCGAGGTACTGGCAATGCTGAAGCCACGCAGCTACATCACCGCCGGATTCGACGCCGGGGGCGACTGGGCGCTGGAACTCGACGACCTGACCGGCCGGATCAAGTGCTACGCGGTCGTCAAGGGCTCCTGCTGGCTGACGATCGATGGCACCGCGCCGGCGCCGGTCCCGGAAGGCGCCTGTTTCGTGCTGCCCACCGGCCGGACCGCCGTCATCGGCAGCGCAGCGGGCGTCGAGCCGGTGCGCTCCTCCGTGGTGCTCGACCCCGACCGCAGCGGGAAGGTCGTCACCTACAACGGTGGCGGGGACGTCTATCTGGTCGGCAGCCGCTTCGAAGCCGGTAGCCCGCACGTCGAACTGCTAATGCACAACCTGCCCCCGCTCATGGTGGTCACGACATCCGACGACCGCGCCCGGTTGCGCTGGTCGATCGAGCTGATGATGGAGGAGTTCCGCGAGCCCCGTCCCGGCTCGGCCCTGATAGCCCAGCACCTCGCGCACATGATGCTGATCCAGGCGCTGCGCCTCTACCTGGCCGCGCCGGGACGTGACGACGTCGGCTGGTTCGCCGCACTCGCCGACCCACAGGTGCATGCCGCCCTCGCCGCGATGCATGCCGACCCCGCCCACTCCTGGACCGTACGGGAACTCGCCACGACCGCCGGCATGTCCCGCACCACCTTCGCCGAGCGCTTCCGGGCCCGCGCCGGTGAGACCCCGATCGCCTACCTGGCCCGGTGGCGGATGATGCTCGCCGCCGAGCGCCTCCAACAGGGCAACGACACCATCGCCCGGATCGCCGGCTCCCTGGGATACGAGTCCGAACACGCCTTCAACACCGCATTCAAACGCATCATGGGTATGCCCCCGCGACGCTACGCCGGATCCGTCAGCCAGAACGGCCCCGCCGATAACGCGCCTCCGCCTTAGCGCTGTGGCAGTACCAGCACGACGCTGTGGTGGGGAACGACATCGCACTATGAGGGAAATCGGCGGTAGCACCACACGTCATCAGACGCGCTCGCCAACCTCGCCACCCTGGACGCCCTTCCACCGCAGTACGTTGACCATGCGCATCCGAGCTGAGCCGGCGCGCGAGTTCGCGCGCTGGCCGTGCCGACATCTATGCACTTTGCCCCGCCACCGTGGCGCGCCACCGCCGTTTAGCTCCGCGAAGGTGGCCGGTGGATCGCGATGGGTTCGAACTGCGGAGGTCAGAGATCGCAGTACGAGTGGCTCTCCGCGCTGCTGCCCTTCGGATGAGGTCGCCGGATGGCTGAGCCGCGTCATCCAGCCGCCTGGCGTCGCCCGAAGGGGTCAAACGCCGTGGGTCCAGAACTCCTCGGCCGAGCCCGTGAACGACGCAGGGTCGCCGGCGAGGAAGAACTTGTCCCACGTTGGTCCATCGGAGAGCTCCCAGTGCTCGACGGCTACGCCGTCCTTGAAGCGCCATGCGCCCATGCCGACGCGGGTCCATTTCCATTCGTCACGCGACGTGCGGAAAGTCCCATGGACGATGCCGTAGTGGTCGTCGGCCAAGATCTGGTCGAACTCGAGGGGTTCGACGTTGGCGTCGGCCAGGCTCGCTCGCCGCTTCGTGTAACGGCGCATGAAGTCCATCCCCCCAGTCGCCGCCAGGCGAACGCCACCGGTGTGGATCACGAAGTCTGATGACATGCGCTCCATCACTTCCTTGACGCGCTCTTCCTGCCGCCGAATGCGCTCGTCCTCGCTCAGGCTGAGGTCGGAGGTAATCGCCGCGCCTCCCCGATACAGCTCGGCCAGCCACAGGGCGTTGGGATGGGTGTCGGACAGCACGGGGGCTCCTCCCGGGTCGGTGAACTCCATCATCATAGCGGCATCTCATATGAGAATGTCGTATCGATCGGATGGTTGTAAACGGGCACATCGATGGCTAGAGTGGTCCATGATATGAGACGCGTCTCTTACTTGAGATCGGAATTCACAGTGTTCATCATTGCGGCAGTGGACAGCGTGCGCATCACTCCGGCCTGGGAGCGTGCTGCAGAGGCGAAGTCCCGCCGCCTGAGGGAGGTGCCGGCGGCCAACGTCGGCGATGCGCTGCAGCGGATGACCGTCATGGACGGCGGCATCCGGCTGCTCACCGAGGGTCCCGCCCTGTTGGGGAACGCTCTGACGGTGGACGTCCGGTCGGGTGACAACCTAGCCATCCACCGGGCGCTCGACGAAGCCCGCCCGGGCGACGTCCTGGTCGTCAACGGCCACGGGGACATGACCCGTGCGCTGATAGGCGACCTCATCGGCGAGATCATGGTGAACACCGGCGTGGTCGGGGCGGTGATCGACGGCGCCGTCCGCGACGTCCAGGCGCTGTCCGGGATGAGCCTGGCCGTCTACGCGCGTGCGGTTACCCCGGCCGGACCCTTCAAGGAGGGACCTGGCGCCATCGGTGTCCCGGTGGCAGTCGGCGGCGTGGTCGTAGCCGCGGGTGATGTGCTCGTCGGCGACGCCGACGGTGTCGTCGTTGTTCCTCGGCACCGCGTCCAGGAGGTCGTGGACGCGGTCGACCGGATAGGCGAGAAGGAGAAGGAGCTCCGGCAGCGCATCCTCTCGGCGCGCACCAGCCGTCCGGCGTTGAACCGATGACCACCATGCCGCCCGCCTTCCGGATCACGGAGCTGCGCCGCTGCTCGCGACGCCCGGCCCTCACACCGGCGCCGGCGGGCGCCGTATCGCTGGCCATGGGTGAGCCCGATCTCCCAACGCCGGCACCGGTGATCGAGGCCGCGATGACCGCTCTACGCCGCGGCGAGACCCACTACGCCGACCAGCGCGGCCTGCGGCAGCTGCGAGCCGCGCTCGCTTCCAGGCTGCCGGCGCATCCGGGCCGGACGTGGGCCGCGGAGGACGTCGTGGTCACCCATGGCGCCACTGCGGCGCTGGCGGCCGTCGTGCTGGCGATGATCGGCCCCGGCGACCGCGTCGTCATACCGGAGCCTGCCTACTCGCTCTACGCCGACCTGGTCGTCCTTGCCGGGGGAACCGTGGATTTCGTCCCGCTTGCTCCGGACCTGCACTGGGACCTGGACGCGCTGGCCTCCGCGCTTCCCGGCGCCGCGATGATTGTCTTCTCGAATCCGTCCAACCCGACCGGCATCGTGCACCGCGAGGATGAGCTCGAAGCCCTCGGGAAGCTCCTCGACGGCTCGGACACCCTGGTCGTCAGCGACGAGGCGTACCACCGGCTGGTCTACCCCGGGCATGCGCAGACCTCCGCGCTGGAGATCGCCTCGCTGCGGGACCGGACGGCGTACGTGCAGACGTTCTCCAAGACGTACGCGATGACGGGCTGGCGGGTGGGGTACCTGGCGGGGCCGCGGGAGGTGGTGGACGCGGCGGCGCACGTGCACCGCACCTACAACGGCTCGGTGAACACGGCGGTCCAGCATGCGGCCCTCGCCGCACTCGAGCTGCCCGACACCGTCGTCGATGCCATGGTCGACACGTACGGGCGGCGCCGCGCGACCGTATTGGCGAAGCTCTCCGACGTTCCCAGCGTGCACCTCGTCCCGCCGGAGGGAGCGTTCTACGGGTTCCTCCGCTACGACGCCGACCTGCCCTCCGAGGTGGTCGCCCGGGAGCTCGCTGAGCGGAAGGTGATGGTGCGGGCCGGCGTCGAGTACGGCCCGTCGGGCGAGGGGTACGTCCGGATCTCGTTCGCGGCATCCGACGACGACCTGCGCATCGGGTTGGACCGTATCGTCTCCCATCTCCGCGGTGCACGCGTCTAAAGGCGAGGTCAGATGAGGGTAATGTGTACCGCGCCGGCACACTCGGCCTCATCCGGGTCGCTGAGGGGGCGATATCCTTCGGCTGTTCTTGCACAGGGCGGAGGGGGCCGATGTCCGACCAGCAGGTCTCGCCACATGGGGGACGCAAGCTACGGAGTGACACCCGCCGCAACCATCGGCAGCTGCTGAAGGCCGTCGGTGAGCTTGCCCGGGAGGATCCCGATCAGCTCACCATGCAGGCCGTCGCGTCCCGGGCGGAGATCGGGCCGGCCACCGCCTACCGCTACTACTCCTCGCTGGACGACGTGCTCGCGGCTTACGTGCTCAGCGTCGTCGAGCAGCTCCGCGACTTCAGCGCGACGTCGACCGCGAAAGGGCGGCCGCTGTTCGACTCGGTCGTGAACGAGTGGGTGAAGCTGCTGGCCGAGCACGGCCCGGCGTTGGTGCAGCTTCGGTCCAGGCTGGGCTACCTGGAGCGGCTCAGGAGCGGGAACGCGATCATCGTGGCCCTGCGGGATGCCTGGAGTGAGCCGGTGCGGGGGCTGCTCGACGACATCGGCCTCCCGGACACGATGGTCGAATACGCGCTGTTCCTGGCCAACATGATGTTCGATCCGCGGGAGATCCAGGACCTGCTGCGGCAGACGGAGATGTCGCGCCAGGAAATCATCACGCGGCTGACCGAGGCGTACGGCGGCGCCCTGCGCGGGTGGGCGCGCGCCGGCTGACGGCTGCCGGGCGATCGGCGGACGCCGGCCACGTTCGCAGGGTTCCGCCTCCCGGCCGAGGCGATCGAGGTGGCGATCCGGTGGTACCTGCGCTACGGGCTCTCCTACCGCGATGTCGAAGATTGCTCACCTCGGTGTGACCAACGCGCCGGCTCGCCGACGATCCGATCGATCCGCACTACCGGGCGAGGCGACGACGGGACGTTGCTTCGACGTCGAAGACCGACTGCCATGGTAGAGGCCGTCACACCCCGTCGGTGCTGCCGTCGTGGTTGGCGCCGGCCAGCCCGGTCTGATACGCGATGACAACGAGTTGCGCGCGGTCGCGTGCCTCGAGCTTTGTCATGGCGCGCTGCACGTGGGCGCGGACGGTGAAGGGGCTGAGGTACATCCGGTCAGCGATCTCCAGGTTGGACAGGCCGGTTGCCACCAGGGCGACCATCTCGCGTTCGCGCGGGGTGAGTGCGGCGAGTTGTTGCGGATGGCGTGGTGGGGTTTCGGCCGGTGTGGCGAGGAAACGGGCGACCAGAGAGCGGGTCGCGGCTGGGGATAAGAGGGTGTCGCCGGCGGCTACCGTGCGTACGGCGTTCAGCAGGTCCGGGGCCGCGATGCCCTTGCCGATGAAGCCGCTGGCCCCGGCGCGCAGGGCTTGAGCGATGTACTCGTCGGTCTCGTACGTGGTGAGAATCAGTACGCGGGTGGCACGCAGGTCCGGGTCGGCGCAGATCATCACGGTGGCGGTGAGGCCGTCCATGTCGGGCATCCGGATGTCCATGATCACGACGTCTGGGTGTAGCTCGCGGGTCAGGGCCACCGCCTGCCCGCCGTGGCTTGCCTCGCCAACCACGGTGATGTCGTCGGCGCTGTCGAGGAGGGTGCGGAAAGCACCGCGTAGCAGCGCCTGGTCATCGGCGAGGAGGACCCGGAACGGCACCGCGCGTCCCTGACCTGGTGCGTCGTGGATCATCGGTCCTCACTTCTGGCTGCCGCTTCAGTCGTCCGTGCTGTGTGCTCAGCAGATCGAAGAGGCAGGTCGGCGGAGACCAGGAATCCTCCCTGGGGGCGCGCGCCCGCGGTGAGGGTTCCGCCGACCGCGGTCGCCCGTTCATGCATGCCGATCAGACCGTAACCGGGTGGGCGCCTCGGCGTAGCGGGGCCCTTGCCGTCGTCGGTGACGGTGATGGTCAGGTGGTCGCGGTGCCAGGTGAGGCGTACCTGGGCGCTACCGGTGGGTGCATGCTTGGTCACGTTGGTCAGGGCTTCCTGGATGATGCGGTAGGCGGTGAGGTCCACTGCCGGTGGTAGCGGCCTGACTGTGCCGTCCTCGTGCATCCACACTTCCAGGCCCGCGCGGCGGAAGGCGCTCAGCAGGGCGGGGACCTGCGATAGCCCGGGCGCCGGATCGATGGGTGCGGATGTGTCGTCGGGCTGGCGCAGCAGGCCGACTGTAGCCCGCAGGTCGTCCAGGGCGTGGCGGGTGGTCTTGACCAGTTCCTCCAGGCTGACGCGGGTCTGCTCTGGGCGGGTGTCGAAGAGGTGGGCGGCGACGGAGGCCTGCGCGTTGGCCAGGGTGATCTGGTGGGCTACCAGGTCGTGCAGTTCGCGGGCGATGCGGACCCGCTCCTCGGCGACCTTCCGGCGGGCCTCGCTGTCCCGGGTTTCCTCGGCCCGGCGTGCCCGCTCCTGCACGACCGTCAGGTAGGCCCGCCGGTGCTGCGCCGAGCGGCCGAGCACGGCGGCTATGAGCGGGGACGCGGCCACGGTCACCAGCCTGCTTGTGTCCTCCCACGAGAAGTCGGTCTCGAAGAACGGGGTGAAGGCGACCAGCAGCGCGGCCGACGGGAGCAGGATCACGACCATTACCCGGAGTTCGCTGCGTACGGCGAGCGAGTAAGCGCTTATGAGTGCGGGGGCAATGACGAGTGGGCTGGGCAACAGGCCCAAGGGCGCCACAAGCATGCCGCACACGGTCGTGGCCGTCATGGTGGCCACGGGCAAGCGGTGCCGCGCCAGGAGCATCGCCGACGACACCGCGGCGATGAGGTAGGTCGGCGTCTGCGGCGGCGCCAGGGTGTCGTCGTCGTGCAGCAAACCTCCGAGCAGGCAGAGCACGAACGCCACCGCGACGACCTCTGCCTCCCGCCACCACCGCGTGCCGGGTCGCCTCGCCCGCGATGTCCACTCACGCGACACACGGTCAGGCTACGGGACGGCCGCCCCCGGACACGGGCCATGCGTGTAGTGCATCTGCACCAGAAGCGGTTCCGGTCTGGTCCGCGCGCACCAGGCGGAGACGGTGAGGGCAAACGATGTGCGGCGCCGCGGTGGACGACAGGGTGGTTACTGAATCGTCCGGCATCGGGTCGGACGGCTGTCCGGCGGGAAGAATGTTGGATAACACCGGAGACACCACTGATGCGGTGCGGCTGACGGCTGTGCGCAAGGTCTACGGACGGCGCGACAATCAGGTGGTGGCGCTCGATGGCGTGACGACGCGGTTCGTTCGAGGAACGTTTACGGCGATCATGGGGCCTTCGGGCTCCGGCAAAAGCACTCTGCTGCAGTGCGCGGCCGGGTTGGATCAGCCGACGTCGGGTTCGGTTCTGATCGAGGAGCATGAGCTCAGCGAGATGAACGAGAGCGAGTTGACGAAGCTGCGGCGGGACCGGATCGGCTTCGTCTTCCAGGCGTTCAACCTGCTGCCGGTCCTGACCGTGCGGCAGAACGTGACGTTGCCGCTGCGGCTCGCCGGCCGCAAGCCGGCTCGGGGCCGGGTTTCGAACATCCTGGAACAGGTTGGCCTGGCTGATCGAAGCAACCACCGTCCGGCGGAGCTGTCCGGTGGGCAGCAGCAGCGGGTCGCCATCGCTCGGGCGTTGGTCAGTGACCCCGCGGTCATCTTCGCCGACGAGCCGACCGGCGCGCTCGACACCAGGACCGCACGCGACATTCTCACGCTGCTGCGGCAGGCGTCGCAGACGGCCGGCCAGACGATCGTGATGGTGACCCACGATCCGGTCGCCGCGTCGTACGCCGATCGCGTCCTGTTTCTCGCCGACGGGGCGCTGGCCGGTGAGCTGCGCTCGCCGAAACCTCAATCCGTGGCCGACCGGATGACCCACCTGGGCGCGTTCGCCGACGAAGACCCTCTCCCGCGGTTGGCTATGAGCCGAGGAGGGGAGCGCTGATGCTGGCGTTCGCATTGCGCACCCTGCGGTTTCGCGCGGGCATGTTCGTGGCCGCGTTTTTGGCCATGTTCTTCGCGGCGGCCATCATGATGGCTTGTGGCGGCCTGATCGAGACCAGCATTCGCACAGCTGTTCCTCCGCGACAGCTGGCCTCGGCCGACGTCGTCGTCGCCGGTGACCAGGACTACCACGACTCCGGTGGCGACCCCGACGAACCTCCGATCCTGCCCGAGCGGGTCCGTATCGACGCGGGGCTGGCGAACACGATCGGGGCGCTGCCTGGTGTGCGAAAGACCGAGAGATTCGTCTTCGAGGGTGTCCCGCGGGCGGGCACGGTCGACGCGATCGGTGTGGTGGCCGATCCCGGAGTGGACATCAGCGAGCTCCGGAAGCGGATCGACGCCGAGTTGGATGCCACGACCGTCACCCTGGTCGGTGACCAACGGGGGCAGGCCGAACTGCGCGAGGCCAGGGAGAGCGGCGTCACGGTGATGGGCCTGGCCGGTATCCTCACCGCCTTCGCGATCCTGGTGTCCATCTTCGGGGTGGCTTCCATGCTCGCCCTCTCGATCGCCCAGCGCCAGCAGGACCTGGCGCTGCTGCGAGCCGTGGGCGCGACACCTCGCCAACTGCGCCGGCTGATCCTTCGCGAGACGCTGCTGCTGTCGCTACTAGCCACCGCACTAGCCTCCTTCCCGGGCCGGTTCCTGGGCGAGTTCGTGTTCGAGCAGCTCGCTGAGCGCGGGATCGCCGCGGACGGCATGGCCTTCCACCAGGGCTGGATCCCCACCGTGGCCGCCATGACGGTGGCGATCCTCGCGGCCGTGGCCGGTGCCTTGGGTGCCGGCAGAAGGGCGTCGCGCATCAAGCCGGCCCAGGCGCTCGCGGAGGTCTCTGTCGAAGGCAAGCTGATCGGTGCCGGACGCTTGCTGCTGGCGGTGATCGTCCTCGCCGGTGGGATGGCCCTGACCATCGTGACAATCGCCGTGATGAGTGGACCGCTCTCGCCGGCCACCGCCGCACCCGCCGTGATCCTGCTCGCTATCGGGTTCGCGTTACTGGCACCCGTGCTGACGAAGGTCACGACCTTTGCCGTGCAGTGGCCCGTGCGCGCGTTGGGTGGTGTGACCGGCCAGCTCGCTGTGCTCAACGCACGTGGGCGCAGCGGCCGGCTGGCGGCCGTCATGGGGCCGGTCATCCTGCTCACCGCGGTGTCGACCGGCATGCTGTACCTCCAGGCGACGAGCGACGAGGCTGATCGGCGGAGTTTCGCCGACAACCTGGTCGCCGACGCCGTGGTGACCACTCAGGACCGCTTCGACGCGGGCCTGCTGGAACGGATCAGCGACCTGCCGAGCGTCGCCGGCGCCTCGGAGCACATCGACAGTGTCGGCTTCATCGAGAGTCCGAAGGACCGCTCGCCGATGAACGAGGGCTGGATCTTGCAGGGCGTCACCGCCGCCGGCGCCGACGTCACCACGCCAGTCAAGGTCACCGCGGGCCGCATCTCCGACCTGCACGACGAAACGATCGCGATCGAGGACCAGCACGCCGACAAGCTCGGCGTCGACGTCGGCGACACGATCAAGCTGCGGATGGGCGACAACACCCCTCTCGACCTGCGGGTGGCCGCGCTGTTCTCCGCCCCGGACGACTACAACACCCTGTTGCTCCCCGCCGACACCCTGGCCGCCCACACCACCGAGGGACATGCGACGCGCATCCTGGTCAAATCTGACGGGAACATCACCCCCGAGCAGTTGGTGGCGGAGCTGACCAAGGTGACCTCCGCCGAGGCGGGACTGGCCGTGACTGGCCGCGACGTCCTGTTGACGGAGTTTGACGAGCAGAAGAAGACCGCCAACTTCGCGATCTACATCATGGTGCTCATGATCGCGGGGTACGCGGCGATCACGGTGATCAACACTTTGGTGTCGAGTACGGCGGCGAGGCGTCGGGAGTTCGGGCTGCAGCGGCTCGCCGGCTCGACTCGTGGCCAGGTGATGCGGATGGTCGGCCTGGAGGGCGCGATCCTGGCCGCCGGCGGCATCGCGCTGGGCACCGCTGCCGTGACCGGGATCCTCGTGCCGGTCAGCCTCAAGCGCCTCGACTCCGCCCTACCCGCCGGATCCCCGTGGATCTACCTGTCGACAGCCACACTTGCCGCGCTGCTGACGCTCGGAGCCATGCTCCTGCCCGCATGGCAGGTGACGCGTAACCGGCCGGCCGAGGCGGCACTCGCCCTCGAATAGCCCTCGGTGGAGCGGTTCGTATCAGCGATCTTTGCGCCCGAACGCCATGTGGCTTATGGTTTCCCTTATCTGAGATATCTTTCGCATTTGGGATCGAACTCAATACATTTATCGCCGCCGCGACGGACAGCGTGCTGATGGCTTCGGGCTGGGATCGCGCGGCAGCGGCGAAGACTCGCTGTCTGGAATCTAGCCGCTCATCCGTTGCTCTCGCGGACGGCTCGTGTATCGCCTCCGCCGCGCACACCTTTCCCAGACGGGCGACTGTGTTGCCCACAGGCGAGCCGACCCCGCCCTGCGGTTCGGTTTTCTCGCAAGGCTTATATGACAAGGTCATCTCAACTCAGATCAATTCCTCACTAATTGACAAGGAGTCGGCAGTGGCTAGGGCAACAGGTAGACCGCGGCACGGCGGACCGGCCGGCGCCATACAGGGGCGCCATCTTGATAGAGCAACGGATTCCCGACGCCCGACTGCGTTCGATCGAGGGTGGGTGACACGCGATCGCGCTGGAGTTCCCCGACACGATCGCCCGCTGGGTGCGCGAGTTCCTCGAAATGGCCTCGCGGTGAGCAGCGCGACGCCGGCCCACGGCCGGCGGGCCTTGATGTCAGGCGCGCTCGGGCGATGACTGACGCCGCCCGCGAGGTCGCGAACCGGATGGCCGAGGCAGCCCAGGCGTGGCTGGACTCCTTGGACGCGGATCAGCGCACGGTGGCGGTCGGACCGCCGCCGGGCGCCGGCGGCGTGGCCGAGGCTGAACGTACCCGCTGGTTCTACACGCCCACCGATCACGGCGGGCTCACCTTCCACCAGCAGCGCCCCGTCCAGCACCGGCTGGTGATGCGGCTTGTCGCGAGTGGACTGTCCGAAGCCGGGTACACCACCGTCGCCGCCGTGCTCGGCCTGGAGAACATACTCGACCGCGTCGAGGGCTTCTCGGTGCGCTGGGGCCGGGAACGCACCCGCGACCCGGGCATGTACTACCTGCGGGTCTTCGGCGAGCCCGGCGGAACCCAACCGTGGGGATGGCGGTTCGGCGGCCACCACGTCTCGCTCAACTACCTCGTGGTCGACGGGCGCGTCGTCGCGACCACGCCGTGCTTCCTCGGTGCCGACCCGGCCGTTTCCCCGCTCCTGGGCGGGGCGACGCTGCGTCCGCTGGGGACGGCCGAGGACCTGGCCCGCGAGCTGGTCCGCTCCCTGCGCCCCGACCCCGCCCGGGCGGTGCTGCTGGCGCGCGCCCCGAACGATGTCGTGGCGGGCAACAGCACCCGGATCGGCGACCACGTGGTGAAGCGCCGCGAACTCTGGCGCCCCGGCCAGCACGTCCCGGACCGTGCCGACGAACCGGCCACCGGCCTCGAGGATGCCGACCAGAGGGCGCTGTCCATCGCCCCCACGCCCAAGGGCGTGCCGGGCACCGAGCTCGACACCGCTCAGCGAGGACTGTTGCGGGCACTGCTCGGCACGTACCTCGATCGCGTCCAGGACGGGGTCTCGCCATTGTCCCGCTACGACGACCCGGGGGCGTTGGACGCCGTGCACCTCGCCTGGGCCGGCTCGACCACGGCGGGCCAGCCGCACTACTACCGCCTGCAGGGCCCGCGGCTCCTCATCGAGTGGACCAACGTCCATCGCGGGGTCAACCACGCGCACGCGGTGTGGCGGGACCCGGAGACAGACTTCGGCGGCGACGTCCTGGCCGCCCATCACGCCGCCCACCACGCGCGATGAGGAACGGGAGGTGACGTACATGGCCGACAAGACCCGGCCCACGCTGCGGGGATCCTTCGGCATGTGCGCGTCGACGCACTGGCTGGCCTCCGCCACGGCCCAGTCCGTGCTGGAGCGGGGCGGCAATGCGTTCGACGCGGCGACCGCTGGCGCCTTCGTGCTGCACGTGGCCGAACCCCATCTCAACGGGCCGGGCGGCGATCTCGTCGCCGTCTTCGCAACCGCGGCGGGAACGTCCCCGCTGGTGCTGGCCGGACAGGGCCACGCTCCGCGGGCAGCGACGATAGAGCACTTCCGGGCCGAAGGACTCGACCATGTCCCGGGCGCGGGCGCCCTGGCCGCCGCAGTCCCGGGCGCCGTCGACTCCTGGCTGTGGCTGCTCGCCGAGTTCGGTACCTGGGAGTTCACCGACATCCTGGCCTACGCGATCGACTACGCGGAGCACGGAGTTCCGGCCGTACCCCAATTGGCACGCGTCCTGGCCACAGTCGAGGATCTTTTCCGGACGCACTGGCCGACGTCGTACGCGCTGTGGATGCCCGAAGGGCGAGTCCCGCAACCGCACGATAGTGTCGTCAACCCGGTCTACGCACGGACCCTGCGCCGGCTTTGCGCAGAGGGCGCCGGCGACACCCGGATCGCCCGGATCGACGCCGCCCGGCGCGCCTGGCGAACCGGCTTCGTGGCCACCACCGTGGCCGAGTTCGCGGCGACGCCGCATCGGCACTCCTCGGGCACCGACCACGCCGGCGTGCTCAGCGCCGCCGACTTCGCCGACTTCAGGCCGTCGGTCGAGCCCCCGGTCACCGCGGAGTTCCGGGGTGTCACGGTGGCGAAGGCGGGTCTGTGGTCCCAGGGTCCCGTGCTGCTGCAGGCCCTCACCATTCTCGACCACTTCGACGACGCACAGATCGATCCGTCGACCGCCGGAGGAGTCCACACGATCATCGAGGCTTTGAAGCTGGCGATGGCCGACCGGGAGGCGTTCTACGGGCATCGGGATCCGGCGGAAGCGGAGGCCGTGGCGCGCCGGCTGCTGTCCTCCCGGTACAGCAAGGAGCGCGCCGGCCTGATCGGCCCGGCCGCATCGACCGCGTTCCGGCCCGGTGACATCGGCGTCACACCGTACGCTCCGCCGTTGATCGCCCGGCAGCCCTCGGTCCGGACCGAGGGCGTGGGCGAACCGACCGTGCAAGAGACCGGCGAGACCCGCGGCGACACCTGTCACATCGACATCGTCGACCGCTGGGGCAACATCATCTCCGCCACCCCGTCGGGCGGGTGGCTGCAGTCCTCCCCGGCGGTGCCGGAACTCGGTTTCGCGCTCGGCACGCGGCTCCAGATGACATGGCTGGACCCGGCCGCCCCGACGCGCCTGGCGCCGGGTCGGCGGCCGCGGACGACTCTGTCGCCGACGCTGCTGCTGCGGGACGGCAGTCCCGTCGCCGCGCTCGGCACACCGGGCGGCGACCAGCAGGACCAATGGCAACTGCTCTACCTCGTACGCACCCTCGCCCTGGGGATGGACCCGCAGGAGGCGATCGACGCGCCCGCGTTCCACACCACCGCGATGCCGAGCTCGTTCTGGCCGCGGACCTGGACGCCGGGCGGACTGGTGATCGAGGAGCGAGCGGGCCGAGCGGTCATCGACGCACTGCGCGAACGCGGCCACGACGTGACCGTCTCCGGACCGTGGAGCCTCGGCCGGCTGTCCGTGGTCACCCGTGATCCGCACAGCGGCCTCCTGCAGGCAGGGGCGAACCCGCGCGGCGCCCAGGGTTACGCGGCGGGCCGATGAGACGGCTCGTCACGCCGGTGGGCCTGATGCTCGCCCTCACCTTCACGACCGGCGTCGTCGACGCGGTCGGGTACCTGAGCTTGGACAAGGTGTTCGCGGGCAACATGACGGGCAACGTGGTCATCCTGGGCATGGCGGCCACCGGCGAGACAGATCTGCCCGTGCTCGGGCCTGTCCTGGCGCTGGTGTTCTTCCTGGTCGGCGCCGCCGTGGCCGGGCGCGTGCTGCGCATCGCCAGCCCCGGCTGGAGCCGCCGATGCACGGGTCTGCTCAGTGTCGTGGGAGTGGTTCTGGCCGGCACGGCGCTCGGCCTGGCCCTGCTCGGGGCGGGCACCGCGGTCTCCCGCGCGACGATGGCGTCGTTGCTGGCACTGGCCATGGGCGTACAGGCGGCAACGGCACGCCATCTGGCCGTCAAGGACGTCACCACCGTGGTTGTCACGTCCACGCTGACCAGCCTCGCGGCGGACTCGCGGCTGGGCGGCCGCCGCGGTCAACCGGCACTGCGCCGAGGCGCCGCCGTCACCCTCATCGCCCTCGGAGCGGTCACCGGCGCGGCACTGTGCCAGGTGCACGAAGGTCTCGCGGTGGCAGCCGCAGCCCTGGTCGTGCTGGCGGTGACCGTCCTCGGCCACACCTGCGCCCGCTCCGCCGGCCACCCGGCGAGCACGACCGGGTCGGCCGTCCCGGGCCTCGGCGTGATCACGGCCGAGATTCCCCGAAAGAAGGCAGGACGTCCATGACCGCACCCGCGGCTCCTCCGCTTCGCATCGTCGGCAACTCCGCCGTCGCTGCCGTAGGTATCCTGGCCGGCGCCGTCGGCACGCTCGAATCGGTGGTGTCACCGACGCTCCCGCTGTTGCAGCGCGAGCTGTCGATCGATCCCGCCCAAGGCGCGCTGCTGAGCATCGCGATGCTCATCACCGGCGCCCTCACCGCGCCCATCGCCGGCGTCCTCGGCGACCGCCACGGCGGGAAACGGGTGATGATCTGGCTGATGGTGGTGGTGACGGCCGGCGGCCTGGTGTCCTCACTCGCGCCGAACCTCCCGGTGCTGCTGGCCGGACAGGCCTTGGAGGGCGCGATGGTGGGCGCGATGCCGCTCTCCTTCATCCTGATGCGCAAGCTCCTCCCAGCCGACCGGTCCCCGGTGGCCATCGGCGTGGTCAGCGGATTCTTCGTCGGCGGCGGCATGCTGGGGACGCTGATCGCCGGTCCCATCGCCGAAGGGCTGTCGCGGCACTGGATGTTCGCGATCCCGACCATGGCGATCGTCGCGGCGACCGTACTCGTCCACCGGCTGTTGCCGGACGATCAACCGAGCCGGACCGACGCCAGGATCGACTGGCCCGGCATGCTGCTGCTGAGCGGCATCGTGCTGACCTTCATGGCCGGGCTCGCGACGGCGCCCGACATGGGCTCCCAGCCCCTCCTGCTCATCGGCGTCGTCGTGCTCCTGACCGTCTTCGTGACCGGCTGGGTTGCCGTCGAGCGCCGCACGGCCACGCCGATGTTCGACCTGCGCCTGCTGGCCCGGCCGACGATTTGGCGCTCCTATGTGGTCACCTTCGCCACCTGCGTCGGCGCCGCGCTGTCGATCTACCTGGTTACGCAGCTGTTCGCGGTGTCCGGCGACGGGTACGGCTTCGGAGCCAGTCCCACCGACATCGGGCGCTACCTGTTGCCTGCCGCCGCGATGGCGGCGATCAGCGGACCCCTGGGCGGGCTCGGGGTGCGGCGCTTCGGCTCGACCGCCGTGGTCGCCGCCGGCATCGTGCTCATGACGGCCGGCCTGATCGGCATGGCTCTCGTCCACACCGAGGTCTGGCATCTGGTCGTCGGCAAGGCGCTGATCAGCCTGGCCAACGGCGCCTGCATCACGGCGCTGGTCATCAAGACCGCCACCTCGGTCGACCAGGGCAACACTGGCACCGCCACCAGCATGGTCCTGGTCATCCGGGTGCTCGGCTTCGCCACCGGCGCACAGATCGGCGGCGCCGTCCTCACCGCCGGGACTCCGGCCGGGACTGACATCCCGGCCGAGTCGGCTTACGTCACCGCCCTGGTCATCGCCAGTGTCGTGACGACACTGTCCCTGCTTGCCCTCCGTACCATGAGCAAAGGAGCCAGAAATTGATCCCTGCTGAGCCGACCAGCGGTACCAGCACCACGCCGAAACGCACGGTGCTGATATCCGGAGCCAGCGTCGCGGGGCCCGCCCTCGCGTTCTGGCTGAACCGCTACGGGTACGCGGTCACGGTGGTGGAGAAGGCGGGCTCGGTCCGCAGCGGTGGTTATCCCATCGACGTCCGCGGCACCGCGCTGGAGGTCGTCCGCCGGATGGGCCTCCTCGAGCGCCTGCAGGAGGTGCACATCGACGTGCGCCGGTTGACCTTCCTGGACGGCGACGGCAGCGAGGTGGTCTCGCTGCACCCGCATGCCGTCACCGGCGGTGTCGGGGGACGAGATCTGGAGGTGCGGCGGGGAGATCTCACCGACGCCCTCTACGCCGCGGTCCGGGACGATGTGGAGTTCCTGTTCGGCGACTCCATCGACACCCTCGACGACCACGCCCACGGCGTCGACGTCACCTTCCGCGGACGCGGCCGGCGAACCTTCGACGTCGTGGTCGGGGCCGACGGTGTGCACTCACACACCCGGCAGTTGGTCCTCGGCCCCGAACAACAGTTCCACCGCTACCTCGGCTACTGCTTCGCCGTGTTCACCATGCCCAACACCTTCGGGCTCTGCGACGAGACTGTGATGTGGAACAGCCCCGGCCGGGCCGCCGCGCTCTACGCCGCCGGCGACGGCGACGTGCACGCCTTCCTGAACTTCGCCCGGACGGAACCACCGTTCGAGGCCTTCTCCGACCCGAATATCCAGCGGAAGCTGCTCACCTCGGTCTTCGCCGACGTCGGATGGGAGGTCCCCGGCATGCTGGCCGCCATGCACAAGGCCGACGACTTGTTCTTCGACGGGGTCAGCCAGATCCACCTGCCCCGCTGGTCCAGCGGCCGGGTGGCCTTGTTGGGCGATGCAGCGTACGCGCCCTCGTTCCTCACCGGGCAGGGCACCAGCCTCGCGCTCGTGGGCGCCTACATGCTCGCCGCTTCACTGGCCGACCGGGATCACGCCGCCGGCTTCGCCGCCTACGAGCGCGACACCCGTGACTTCGTAACCGCGAACCAAGGGCTGGCCGGCCGGGGCGGCGCCACCCTCTTCCCGACCACCAACGAGGAACTGCAGCAGCGCAACAACCGACTGCGCAGTCTCAGCGTCATGCCCCCCGCGGGCGGACGACCGGCGCATTCGGCGCTCACGCTGCCCAAGGTCATGCCCTGAGCCCCGATCCACCGGCGCGGTTCTTCCCCAGCGCAGTTGAATAGTTTCGGTATCCTGCACCTGCCGTTCCCGTTTCCGCTTGTCTCGATCCCGGCAGAAGGCGCTCGAAGAGAGCACGATGATCAGCGTGCCGGCTGCCACTTCCGTCGGACCCTCACACCCACTTCAACGGACCTCGACGGGTTCCGTTCAGGGACGACAGGAAGCCGGTGGCCGCCGTCCGCGACGGAACCCGATAATGCCGAATTCGCGTCTGATCCGATCCACCGTTCCGGATTTTCGCCGGCCACCGGTGTCGTTGTGCGGTGATCAGCCGGGATGCTTCAATGGCCGGATGTCCCTGCCTGAGATCCGAGATCTGCTGAGCCGCCACGCCCGGCCGGACCTGCGGACCGCGATCGACGGCGTCCTGATCTTCCGGGCCGACAAGCCGTACCCGCCACGGCCGACGGTGTACGACAAGGTGTTCGCTCTGGTCGGTCAGGGCATCAAACGGTGCTCGGTCGGTGACCGGGTCTACGACTACGGTCCCGGGCAGTATCTGCTGACTTCGGTCGATCTGCCGGTCACCAGCTACTTCACCCGCGCCAGCCCCGATCAGCCAGGGCTCGGCGTCGGCCTCACCCTGGACTCGGCGATCGTCGCCGAGATGCTCTGGCTGCTGCACCCCAACGGTCAACCGCCGGCCGACGAGAGTTCCCCGGCGTCGGGGATCGCCATGAGCACGGCGTCCGACGAACTGCTCGACGCCATCCTTCGGCTGCTCCGGCTGCTCGACCGGCCCGGCGACATCCCGGCGCTCGCACCGCTGATCCTGCGCGAGATCGTCTGGCGCCTGATCACCGGCGACCAGGCGGCGATCGTGCGCCAGCTCGGCCTGCCGGACAGCGGTTTCAGCAAGATCGCCGGTGCGGTCCGGTGGATCCGGGACAACTATGCCGAACGCTTCCGGATCGACGAGATCGCCCAGCAGGCGGGGCTGAGCGTCTCCGCCTTCCACCGCAATTTTCAGGCGGTCACCGCGATGAGCCCGATCCAGTTCCAGAAACAGATCCGCCTCCACCAGGCGCGCCTGCAGCTCGCCGCCGATGCCGGCGACATCGCCGGCATCAGCCGGCGGGTCGGGTACGACAGTCCCTCCCAGTTCAGCCGGGAGTACCGCCGCCAGTTCGGCGTCTCCCCCCGCGAGCACCTGACCCGGGTCGGCGCGTCCGCCGAGGGTTGATGCCCTCCGGTCACCGCGGAGAACGCCCCGGTCATCGTGTCCCACCGGCGTAGCCGACCCCGCATGACGTACGTACACCCCGAGCGTTCACGGCGCGTTCAAAATTCGAGTGCTCCGTTGAAGCGGGAGCGACGCCGTACGTATTGACAGGCGAACGCCGGCTCGAGGTTTCGGCATGCTCGGAGAAGGCGCGCTGCTGACGCCGCGTGTCCGGAGCGGGCAGGCCTCGGAGGATCGTGTGGGAATTCGGTACTTATGAGCAACTCGGACCGGCGACGGTGGCGTAGCGTCGTCGATCTCCGGCCCAGCCGGGCGACCGGTGGCGGGTCCGCCCCGACGCCTAGGCCGGACGATCGAGCGGCCAGCCACCATCGGCCTTCACACCTCACCAGACCACTTCCGCCACGAGAACGGTTTCTTCTTATCCTCAGGTCATTTCATGGGCGAACAGGGCGCACGGGTGAGCGCCGGCGCAGGGAAGAGCGCCGCATTCCTGCGGGCCCGGCGGCCCGAGCAGAAGCAGCTCAAGTACTTCGGCACCCGTGCGGAGATCTTCCTGCGGCTGGCCGAGGCCGAGTGGCTGGACTGGGCCGACGCAGCCGTCGCCCGGCTGGCGACGGTGACCGGTGCCGACGAGATGGCCGGCGTGCTCGCCCGGTCCCTCGCCGAGCGGCCGCTCCTCTGTCAGCTGCTCACCCACGCCTCGCTGACGTTGGAGCGCAACGTCTCGCCGCACGCCCTTCGCCGGTCGAAGGCCGCGGCCGTCCGGTCGACCGACGTCGTGGCGGAGGCGATCCACCGGCTGCTCCCGGACCTCGACCGGCAGTCATGTCTCGAGCTGGTGGGGGCGACCGCGCTGATCGCGGCCGGGCTGTGGCAGGCGGCCAACCCGCCGCCGGCGGTCCGGGCTCGCTACGCCGAGCAGTCCTCGCCGGCTTCCTTCGGCCGGCCGGCCGCCCTCGACATGACAGCCGAGTTGAGCCGGTTCGTTCGGGTCTTCCGTGCCGGGCTGGGCAGCGTGCCGGCCCGTCCGCACCCGGAAAGCGGCAAGGACATGCGCCCGGGATGACGCGCGGTCGACGGCGTGCCATGCGTACGCGTAGTGGCCCTGACCGTGTCTGGCTCAAGAGGTAGGGAACTGAGGAGTGGACCGGTGGCAGAAGACAGACCCGGCGTAGCCGACCTGTGGATCCAGGTCTTGGGCCCGGTGCGCGTGCGTGTTGCCGGTCAGGACGTCGACCCCCGGACCCGGCAACAGCGTCTGGTGCTCGCGATCCTGGCGACACGGGCCGGCGAATCGACTTCCGTCGCCGAGTTGGTCGAGCTGCTGTGGGATCACGACCCGCCGGCGAGCGCGGTCAACGTCGTCCACCGCCATGTGGGAGCCATCCGCCGCCTGCTGCAGCCGTCCCTCCCGCTCCGTTCGCCAGGCGACTGGCTCTTCGGTGGCGCTGCCGGCTACCGGCTGGCCGCCGACGCGAACAGCCTCGACCTGATCAGGTTCCGCGACCTGGTGCGGCGGAGCCGGACGGCGGACGTACCGGAGCAGGCGCTGGCATTGCTGGTCGAGGCACTACAACTCTGGCGCGGGCCGTGTGCCGGAGCGCCCGAGCTGTTGAACCGGGATCATCCGGCGTTCATGGCGGTCGACCGCGAGTGCGCGGAGGTGGCGCGGCGATCGGCCGAGTCGGCGCTGGAGAGTGGCAGGGTTCGCTCCGTGCTCGGCATCGTGCAGACGATCGCCACCATGCACCCGCTGGACGAGGCACTGCAGGCTCAGGTCATGCTGATGTTGAGCTCGGAGGGCCGGCAGGCAGAGGCAACGAAGCTGTATCAACGCCTGTCGGCTCGGCTGATGGAGGAACTAGGCGCCGATCCCAGCCTCGAGCTGCGCCAAGCGCACCAGGTCGTCCTCCGCGGCGGCGTCGGGGCCGGCACCGGGGAGACGCCGCAGGGCCGCCGGACCGCACCGGAGGACGACCCGGCCCGGCGTGGCCCCCAAGCCCCGGCACAGCTGCCGCCGGATCTGCCCGCCTTCAGCGGACGCGATGACGTCGTGCGCCGCATCATCGGCGTCGTGAACGGCGACACCATGAGCGGGACGTCCACGTCCATTGTGGTCGTCGACGGTCTGCCCGGCATCGGGAAGACCACCCTGGCGATCCACGCGGGCCATCAGCTTGCCGATGCGTACGCCGATGGGCAGCTCTACGTCGATCTGCAGGGCTTTCACCCGCGCGGGGAGATGCTCGACCCGGCCGACGTCCTGCACAGCTTCCTGGGCGCCCTGCACGTCCAGGACGCCGGCATTCCGGCCGCGCTGCACGCGCGCGCGGCGCTGTTCCGCAGTGTGCTGGCCACCCGCCGGATGTTGATCGTCCTGGACAACGCCAGGGACGTGGACCAGGTGCGGCACCTTCTTCCCGGTTCAGCGGGTTGCCTGGTGCTGGTAACCAGCCGGAACCGGCTCAGTGGCCTGGCCACCGCCTACGGGGCGCACATGGTCACCCTGCAGCCGCTGACCCGGGACGATGCGCGGCAGTTCCTCCTGTCCCGTACCGGCCGGGGCGCCGAGCCCGGCGATCGCGACGCGCTGGACGAGATCGTGGAACGCTGCGCGGGGCTTCCCCTGGCGCTCGCCATCGTGGCCGCGCGGGCGGCGGATGCCACCGGTCGTCGACTGTCCGACATCGCCCACGAGCTGAGTGACGCTCAAGGCCGCCTGGACGGCTTCCGCGGCGACGACATGGACAACGGCCTGCGGACGATCTTCTCGTGGTCCTACCAGATGCTCAGCGAACCGGCCGCTCACCTGTTTCGGCTGCTCTGGCTGCTGCCCGCCGTGGACATGACCGTGGCTGCCGTGGCGAGCCTCGCCGGCCTCACCCTGCCGGAGAGCCGGCTTCTGCTCGCCGAGCTGATCCGTACCCGCCTGATCAGCGGAAAGGGCCTCGACCGGTACGGAGCACACGATCTCATCCGGGCGTACTCCCAAGAATTGAGCCTGGAGTGTGACGACGAGCAGATCCGCCAGGACGCCGTGCAACGCCTGTTCCACCACTACGTGCTGAGCGCCGAGGCGGCCGGCTCCATGATCATCTCCTATCGGTCCTCGACGACCGCGGTGAATCCCGGCCGGGTGACCGTCACGGAAGCGCCCGACGCCGGCGCAGCGGTGCAGTGGTTCGACGCCGAACATCACGCCCTGAGGATCGTCATCAAGTGGGCGATCGACACCGGGCACACCGCGCTGGCGTGGCAGGCGGCGGCGGCCCTGCTTCCCTTCTATCAGATGCGGGGAGGCTGGGACGAGTGGACCGCCACGATGACGGTCTGCCTCGACGCCGTCGTCGCCGCCGGCGACAAGCTCGGAGAGCTCCGCATCCGCCGAGGGCTGGCGGGGGCGCTGAGCGCGCGCGGGGATTACACCCAGGCGCTGCGGCACCTGGACGAGGCGATGCGACTGGCGATCGAGCTGGGTGACCGCCACCATGCGGCCGCCTGCGAGGAGAACCGCGGCGAGGTCAAGGCGTCTCAAGGCGACTACCGTGCGGCTGTCGGCCACTACGAACGGGCCTTCGCCATCTTCGAGTCCGACGACGACGACCTCTCCTGCGCCCACCTTCTGTGTTACATGGCCGCGAGCGAGGTGGCTCTCGGCAACCACGAAAGGTGTGCCGCACTCCTCGCCCGCGCGGCGCCGACGTTCGCGGCGCATGACGACACGGTCGGGAGCGGTGAGTGCCACGAGATTCTCGCTGCGTCCGCCCATCAGCGCGGAGACCTCGACGCGTCGATCACGCATTGGCGCCAGGCCCTGGATGTGTATCTCGGGGCGGGCCTGCTGATCCGCGCGGCGCGATGCTGGCTCGGCATCGGCGACACAGCGTGGGAGCAGCGTGACGTCGCGAGTGCCCGCCGGTTCTGGGGCGAGGCGCGAACCCTGCTGCAGGGCTCGGATCTCGTCATGCTGAGGGACGCCGAGAAGCGGCTCCAGTCGATGCGTGACGATCCGCAGGCCGCACTGCCGGACCGGTGGAGGGACAATCGGAGGGAGTGAATGGCTGACCGGGAAGTGACACCCGGCAGTGGCCTGCACCGCGAACCCCCGGCCCCGCTCGACGGCGTCACACCCGAGCCGATCGACGGCGTGGCCGGCGCGATGCGCTGGTTCGCCACCGAGCGGAACACGCTGGAGACGGTCGTCGCCGATCCGCCGGTCGTCGGTTTCGCGACCTGGCAACTCGTGGAGAGCATGGTCCCGTTCTAACAGCGCTGCGGTATGTTCCGCGCCTGGGAAGCAACGGCCGCGGCCGCATTGCACACCGCCCGGCGCCGCGATGACGGTGCGGGTCTCGCCCGCATGCACCGGGTGGTCGCCGGCGCGAAGGACTTCCAAGGACGGAACACCTCCGCCATCAGCCACTGCACCAGGGCGCTGGGCGAGCGGTACGTGCGAGCGGGACGGCTGCCGGAAGCGATCCAGGCCTGGCGGGATGCCCGGCAGACGTACATCGAACTGGGCTTCGACAAAGACGCCGCATCGTTGACGCGGCGGCTCGCGGGTGCCGGCGCCGAGCCCCGGCCCTGACCGGATCGCTCAGCGCCGGGGCAACGCGCCACCGGCTCGATGAAATCCGACAGCGCGGGCGGTGAAGGACGGTCGCCCGCGCACGTCTCTCCGGAGGAAGGAACGACTGTCCTCTCGGCCGGCGGCCCGACGCATCCCGATACGCACAGTGACACCGCCGACAGCGGCTGGTGATAGTGACGTCGCAGGTCACAAGCGAGTCAGTGATCCTCGGTGCGACGTCACCAACACGTCAGAGCGTGTTCCTAGCGTCGTCTGCGACATACGCGCCGCCCGAGCGATAGGAACATCCTGTGACCTGTACGGCCACCGAGACCGACGCCGACAACCGCATCCGTGAGCTGCTCGCCGAGCACGGCGCGCCACTCGCGCGGTTCGTCCAGAGGCTCACCCCGATCAATCGGCAGGCCGCCGAGGACGTCCTGCAGGAGACCATGGTGCGGGCCTGGCGCAATCTCGACTCGCTGCCTCCGCAGGAGGACGGCAGAAACCGCCGCTGGTTGTTCACCGTCGCCCGCCGCCTGGTCATCGATGAGGCGCGCCGGCGCCAGGTCCGGCCGGTCGAGGTCACCGCGAACCCCGACCTGGAGTACGCCGTGCTCGGCGACGAGACCGCCGACAAGGCGATCGCCAACGACGCGCTGCGCCAGGCGGTCGGCCGGCTCAGCAACACCCATCGCCAAGCGCTGTACGAGGTCTACTTCCGTGATCGGAGCGTCGAGGCCGTGGCGGCCGACCTGAACATCCCGGTCGGGACGGTGCGCTCGCGGATCCACTACGCGCTGAGGACGATCCGCGCCGCGGTCTCCGAGGGCTGAGCGGCAGCCTCTGATCGCGGCAGCGGTGACCCGGCTCATGCTCGATCTTGGCGTTGTCTTGCCTGATCCTGCCCATCTGGGCCGGGACGGCACAACAGCCATTGCAAGGTCCAAAAATCGGCCGCTAAGGTGCGGGCAGCCTTGCCGACCAGTACCTCGTTGCGGAGCCCAGTTTGGCCACCTCAGACCTGTTCGGACGCCGTGCCGAGCTCAGCCGGTTGTCCGCATTCCTCGACGGCGTACGGCAGAACGGTCAGGTACGGCTGATCTGGGGCGACCCGGGCGTCGGCAAGTCCGCCTTGGTCAACGCGACCTCCCAGCTGGCCCAGCGATCCGGCATGCGGGTGCTGCACGGGTCCGGCTCGGAGTTCGAGGCCGATGTCAGCTACTCGACCCTCAACCAGTTGCTCCTGCCGGTCCACGACCAGCTCGATCGGCTGCCGCCCGGTCCACGGGAGGCGCTGGCCGTCGCCCTGGGATTCGACGCCGGCACCACGCCGGACGCACTGCTGATCTGCAACGCGACCCTGCTGCTGATCCGGTCGGTCAGCGCTGATCAGCCGGTGCTGCTGGTGATCGACGATCTGCACTGGATCGACCGTGCCAGCTCGGTGGTGATCGGCTTCATCGCCCGGCGTCTCGACGGCTGCCGCGCCGGTCTGCTGGCGTCGGCACGGACCGGGACCGGCAACTTCCTCGACCGGCGAGGGCTCTCCGAGATGACCGTCGAGCCCCTCGATCACGAGGCTGCGGCGGAACTGGTCACCACGCACTTCCCGGCCATGCCCGATCGGACCCGCCGACGACTGTTCGACCTCGCCCAGGGCAACCCGCTCGCCCTCATGGAACTGCCCCCGACGCTGCTCGGCGCCGCGCAGAGCCCGATGCCGCAGACCGACGTGGTGCCGCTGGGTGACCGCCTCCAGGCGATGTTCGCCTCCCGGATCAGCGACCTGCCGGAGGCCACGCGGCAGATCCTCCTGCTCGCCACCTTCGAGGGCACCGGCGACCTGCAGCACCTGCGAGCCGCCGACGACAACGCGCCGGGGCTCGCCGACCTCGCGCCCGCCGAACGCGCGCAACTGGTCCGCATCGACGACAGCACCAGCCGCATCGCCTTCCGCCACCCACTGATCAGATCCGCGATCGTGGCGATGTCCACACATGACGAACGCTGCGCCGCCCACCTCACCCTGGCCGCCGCCCTGCGCGGCCGGCCCGAGCGGCGGGCCTGGCATCTGTCGGCGGCCGCGACCGGCCCCGACGAGTCCGTGGCGGAACTGCTGGAAGAGGCCGCACACCGGGTGATGCTGCGCGGCGACTCGTTCGCCGCCACCGCCGCTCTCACCCGCGCCGCCGAGCTGAGCACCACGAACCACGACCGGGCCCGGCGTCTCGCCGAGGCCGCGTACATCGGCGCCGAGGCCGGTGGCAGTTCCGCCGACGCCGCGACCCTGCTGACCACCGCGCGGCAGGCGACCCTGGACTCCGCGGGGTCCCTGCATGCGGCCAGCGCCGCCGCCTTCCTGATGCTCAACGGTGACGGCGACGTCGACACCGCGCACCGCCTGCTGACCGGAGCCATCGAGACCGGCGACCACGGCTACCGCGCCGACGATTCCGCCCTGATCGAGGCGATGCAGACCCTGCTGCTGCTGAGCTGGTACGGCGGCACCCCGGAGTACTGGGAGCCGTTCCACCGCGCGCTGAGCCGCATGCAACCGGAACCCCTCGACGTGCTGTCGCTGGCCAGCAAGACCTTTCCCGATCCGGTACGGACGGCCGCAGCCGCCCTCCCCGAGGCCGAGGCGCTGCTCAGCCGGCTTCCGGGTGAGACGGACCCCACGCGCATCGTGCGCCTCGGCACCGCGTCGGTCTACCTGGACCGGCTCGCCGACATTCGCGAGCCGTCCTGGCGGGTCGTCCGCCAGGGACGCGACGGCGGGCCACCACGCCGGCACCTCGGCGCCCTGATGCACCTGTGCCTCGACAGCTTCCTGGTCGGCCGGTGGGACGAGGCCGAGGAGCTCGCCCGCGAGGGTCAGCACATCTGCGAAACCGCCGGTTTTCCCTTCTTCGCCTGGTACTTCCACTACAACCTCGCCATCGTCGCCGCCGGCCGCGGCCGCTTCGACGAGGCCTACGCATTGGCCGACGAGATCACCCACTGGGCCCGTCCCCGTGGCGTGACCGCGGCGGCCCTCTTCGCCCAGCACCCGCGCGCCCTGGCCGCCCTGGGACAGGGCCGGTTCGACGAGGCGTTCCGGCACGCCGCGGCGATGAGCCCGCCCGGTGCCCTCGCCGCCTACGCGCCGCATTGCACCTGGGTGATATTCGATCTGGTCGAGGCGGCGACCCGGATCGGGCGCACGGTGGAGGCCCAGGCGCACGCCCGGGCGATGCGGGCGGCGGACCTGGCCGGGCTGTCGCCCCGGATGACCTTGATCCAGGCCGGCGTCGACATGCTCGTCGCCGGCGACGACGTGGCGGCCACCTCCCGGGTGACGCAGGTGCTGAGCGATCCCACGATGGAAAAATGGCAGTACGACACCGCCCGGGTCCGGCTCGCGCTCGGCGAGAAGCTGCGGCGTACCGGATCGACCTCCGAGGCGAGCCGGCACCTGCTGGAGGCCCGGGACGGATTCGCCGCCATGGCCGCCGGACCGTGGCTGGCCCGGATCGACGGCGAGCTGCGGGCCACCGGGCACCGCCTCACCGACCCGGCCCCGCAGGGCCCGGCCGGCCTCACCGCTCAGGAGATGCAGATCGCCGAGCTGGCGGCGGTCGGCCTGAGCAACAAGCAGATCGCCGCGCGTCTCTTCCTGTCGCATCGTACGGTCGGCTCCCACCTGTACCGGATCTTCCCGAAGCTCGGGGTGACCTCGCGCGCCGGGCTCAGGGACGCGCTGTCGTCGCCCGAGGCACACCGGTCCGCTCCGCGCTGAGCGTGTCCGCCTGCCACTCCTTGTCCTCCAGCAGCCGCTCGAGCAGCCGCCGGGTGGTGGGGTCGGCGTCGCCCAGCCACCGCACCGCCTCCTGCAGGGTCTGCACCAGGACCCGGACACCCACCAGGTTCTGCGTCACGACGGCCAGGAGGTCACATTCCTCGAACGTCCGGAAGGGCACGTGCGAGCGGGCCGTCAGGTGCTGCGGATCGTAGTCGGACCGGAAGCCGAGCTGATGCACCCGCTCCGCGACCGACCAGGCACCGGCACGGTCCCGGGCGGCGCAGTCCTGCAGGAAGCCGGCCAGTGGCCGCGCCGACGCCCCGCGCACCAGATGAGCGTGCTGCTCGAACTGCAACGACGACACCACCAGCCCGGCCAGCAAGACGTTCATCAGCTCGGCCAGCTTGACCAGTTCGGCCTGGTTCGACGGCGTCACCGCGCCGTCCTCCAGGTCGAGGAGGGCTCGGTCATGGGCCTCGCGCCGGTGCAGCGGGGCACCGCGGCCGCGCCCTGGGGGACCTGTCACGCCTGCCATCGTCGGACACCCGCCACGGTGGCACATCGGTCAGATGACTCAATCGCCGTCCCGCCCGCTGTTCCAGCCCCAGTCGAGAGCGCCCCGGACCCGGTGCGTGAGGTGCGATGAACGATGCGATCGGTATCTCGTCGCGAACCTCCACGCCGGGCCGGGGCGCCAAGGGGTCAGGCCTTCCCGGGCTCGTCGCCGAGCACGACGGGCACACCGATCAGCGAGCCGTACTCGGTCCACGAACCGTCGTAGTTCTTGACGTTGTCCTTGCCCAGCAGCTCCTTGAGGATGAACCAGGTGTGCGAGGAACGCTCACCGATACGGCAGTACGCGATGGTGTCCTTGCCGTTGTCCAGACCCGCCTCGGAGTACAGCTCCGCCAACTCCTCGTCGGACTTGAACGTGCCGTCCTCGTTCGCACCCTTGCTCCACGGCACATTGATCGCCGTCGGGATGTGCCCCGCCCGCTGAGCCTGCTCCTGCGGCAGATGCGCCGGCGCGAGGAGCCGACCGGCGAACTCGTCCGGGCTACGCACATCGACCAGGTTCTGCGCCCCGATCGCCTGCACCACCTCGTCACGGAAAGCCCGGATGGACAGATCCGGCGCGGACGCCGTGTAACCGGTCCTCGCCCGCTGCGGCACATCCGTGGTGTACGCCCGCGCGTCCAGCTCCCACTTCTTACGCCCACCGTCGAGCAGCTTCACATCACCGTGGCCGTACAGCTTGAAATACCAGTACGCGTACGCCGCGAACCAGTTGTTGTTCCCCCCGTACAGGATCACCGTGTCGTCGTTGCTGATGCCCCGCTCGGACAACAACTGCGAGAACTGCTCCTGGTTGATGAAGTCCCGCCGGACCGGGTCCTGCAGATCCGACTTCCAATCGATCTTGATCGCGCCCGGGATGTGCCCACCGTCATAGGCGGAGGTGTCCTCGTCGACCTCGACGAAGACCACACCCGGAGTGTCCAGGTTCTTCTCAGCCCAGTCGGCAGAAACGAGCGCAGAATCACGGCTCATCGATGTGTCTCCTTCATCAGTGTGGTGCCGGAACCCGGTGTGCCGAGCTGGACCGGGATGGCTAGCGGACCGTAGGTGAGGAACGACGGCGAGTACGGCACGGCGTCCGCCGAGGTGGACAACTTCAGATCGGGGAACCTGCGGAAGAGCCGGGACAGCGCGACCTCGCCCTCCAGACGGGCCAGCGGAGCGCCGATGCAGAAGTGCGGGCCGTGCCCGAACGCCAGGTGTCCCTGCTGCGCACGGGCGACGGAGAACTCGTCGGCGTCGGCGCCGTAGCGGACCGGGTCGGTCGCTGCGCCACCGATGCAGAGCAACACCGGATCGCCGGCGGGGATGGTCACGCCGGCGACGTCGATGTCGGCGAGTGCGTAGCGGAAGAGCGAGCCGGCCACCGGCGGGTTCAGCCGCAGTGTCTCCTCGATGGCGGCTTCCCAGCGGTCCTCGGCCGCGACCGTCTCGCGTTCCGCCGGGTTGGTCAGCAGGTTGACGATGGCGTGACCCAGCATGTGCACGGATGTCTCGTGGCCGGCGATCAGCAGGAGCCACAGCGAGTCAAGCAGTTCCTGCTCGGTGAGCTGGTCGTCCTCGTCGTGGGCCCGCACCAGCGCGGCGGTCAGATCCTCGCCACCGGTAAGCCGCTTGGTCGCGATCAGCTCGTGCAGGTAACCCATCAGGCCGACCGCGGCGGCCTGGGTGACCTCGGGCGTGCTGGTGTGTGCGAACAGCGCCTGGGTCCAGTTCCGGATGGGGGCCCGGTCGGCGTCCGGAACGCCGAACAATTCGCAGATCACCGCGGTCGGCAACTGCTCGGTGAAAGACGGGACCAGGTCGGCGGTGCCGTCACCGTCAGCGAGCCGGTCCAGCAGGCCGTCGACCAGCTCCGTGACGAACGGGTGCAGGGCGCGTACCCGTGCCGGGGTGAACGCCTTGCCCACCAGCCGGCGCAGACGCAGATGGCTGTCGCCGTCCTGCATCAGCATGTGCTCGCCCTGCACCAGGGGCATCAGCAACCAGTCGGCGGGAACGCGGCCCTCGCGGTAGGCCGCCCAGTGCGAGACGTGTTTGCCGAACGCCGTCTTGTCAGCATCGAGCACCTCACGGACGGCTCCATAGGTGGTGGCCGCCCACGCTGCGACGCCGCCGGGGAGCTCCACCGGGATCACCGGGCCGAGCGTACGGAACCGGGCGAACGTCTGCGGGACCTGTTCGCCCGCGCCGGGTAAGTACTGCCGATCGGTGCTGGTCATGAGAGCCTCCAGAACGGGTTGGTATCACCCCGACTAACGGACCTGCCTGCGGATTCTTCAACCGGCCGGGTCACTGCCGGGTTCGCGGGCATGCGGATCCCGGCCGACCGTGCCGCCGAGGCCGGTGAACGACATCGCCGTCTGTCGATGCACAACGAGCTACCAATTTCGTCACACGCCACCCGTACGTTTCCGGAGAACTCGACGGCGGGCGGCTGTCGGGCACCGCACGCGTGAGGAAGTGAATGACGGCATGAACCGCTGGATCGGCTATCTGCTGCAGGGGCTCGCGTCGGTGGGAGAAGCCTTCCACGCGACCGGGACCCTCCACCACGACGCAGCGCATCTGCCCGTCACCGCCGACCTGAACGATGCGGCGATGCGGGCGGGCTTCGATGCGATCGTCGAACGCGAATGGGGCCCGGAACGCAGGCCTGCACCCCCTGGCGCTGACGAGCAGGATCAGACGACCCTTCGCGATTGATCGTCAACATCATTCCCTCTGTCGGCTGATCGAATTGATTCCGTAACAGATCTTGTTCGCCCCGCCGAAGGCGAGAGGGAAGCGATGACCAACGCGATCAGAAGCGATATCTCGTTGCGCGTGAACAGCACCACCCACCGACTGACCGTGGACCACCACAGGACCCTGCTCGACGCCGTCCGCGAGGATCTGCACCAGAACGGCCCCAAGAAGGGCTGCGGAGGACACCGCGTGCTGCTCCTCGAGGCCGGACAACGCGACTCGGGCATGAACCTCCACATACCAGCCCGCGTTCTCCAAGCTCTTCCGTACGTCGGTCGACTGGAACTACACCACGGTGCCGCAACCGGAACTGAGCAACCGGACGATCTACTGGCCGAGAGGCAAGGTGCGGGACCTATCTGCGTGCCGCCGCGGAGATCGGCATCGAGACCGTCGTCGCGAATGGGCCGCGCCACGACGGTGCGAGCCAGACCATGGTCACCCAGCGAAGGGGCGCGCGGTTCAGCGCGGTGGACGGCTATCTCAAGGCGGCGCGACGTCGCAAGAACCTTGTCGTCCGCATGGGAGCGCACACCACCCGCGTCCTCTTCGACGGCACTCGCGCCATCGGCGTCGAGTACGTTCGTGAGGTCACCCTGTTCGCCGCGGAAAGACCGGCGCAGCTCGCCGTCAACACGACAGGGTTCGAGACCCCACCCTGTTCGACGCAAGAAATGCGGAAGCCTTCAGCGGTCGCCGCCAGAACATCTCCGGCCTGCGGTCCGGTCACCCGTTCCCTCATTGATGACGTGCGCCGTAGCACGTCAGCGGAACGTCACCACGAAGTAAGCGGGCTTTCCTAGCGTCGTTTCTCGTCCGACGCATCGCCCGAACGATAGGACATCTTCGTGACCTGCACGGCATCCGAGACCGACGTCGAAACGCGCATTCGCGAGCTCTTCGCCGAACACGGCGGTCCACTCACCCGGTTCGTCAAGGCGCTGACCGCCGGCAACCGCCAGAATGCCGAGGATCTGGTACAGGAAACCATGATCCGGGCCTGGCACAACCTCGATGCGCTGCCCCCGGGCAGTGACGGGCGTAGCCGCCGCTGGCTGTTCACCGTCGCGCGGCGGTTGGTCATCGACGAGGTTCGCCGCAGTCAGGCCCGACCATGCGAGGTCGCCGCCGAGGCGAACCCGAAACTCGGCGCGACCGGTGACGAGACCAGCGGCATTGCGGTCGCGAATCAAGCGCTACGTCAGGCGGTAGATGATCTCAGCGCGGCTCACCGCCAGGTGCTGCACGAGATCTTTTTTCGCAATCGTACGGTCGACGAGGTGGCCGCCGACCTCGGCATCCCGGTCGGCACGGTGCGTTCCCGAGTTCACTACGCACAGCGAGCCCTGCGTGTCGCGGTGATCGAGGGATAATGCGGCAGCCGACGCGAGTGAAAAACACCACGACGGCAGCTAAGCGGAGGCATTTGAAGCGATCACTGTGTGGGCCGTTATATCAGCCATGACCAGCTTGATCATCTCACGCTTCATCGAAGCGCTCCTCATCCTGATCGCCTTTCCCATCCTCACCGCGGACGACGCCATCCCCTACATCCTGCTCTGGACCTTGCTGGCGATCGTCTACGTGGCGATCCGCGTTTCGCGCCTGCGTCGCAGCCACAAGGGGCGCATGGAGTGGCTCACTCGCGGTCTGAGCGGCCGCCTCGGCCTGATCTTCACCATCGTCACCAGCTTCATCGGCATCACCGCCGGTCTCTCGATCACCCTGGCCGAAAGCGACGAGGACAAGTTCATCAACGCCGCCATCGGCATCCCTGCCGTGCTGCTGGCCTGGGCGATCCTGCACTTCGGCTACGCCGAACGCTACGCCGCCACCTTCTACAACGCCGCGGAACGACCTCTGCAGTTCCCGAACACGGACACCCCGACCTTCGTGGAGTTCGCCTACTTCTCCTTCACCCTCGGTACCACCTTCTCGGTGTCCGATGTGGAGACGCAGACCTCCGCGATCCGTCTGCAGATCCTGTCTCACTCCATTCTGTCCTTCATCTACAACACCGCAACCATCGGTATCGCGGTCAGCGTGATCACCGGCTGAGCGGCTACCTCCCACGTGCCGGTCAGGTCCGCGATCGGCCCTAATCGGCGGGTACACGAGGACTCCGGCGCTAGGCGCCCCTGCGCTCACCGTCACCGGCCGAGCATCGGGGCGCCACAGCAACCTACAACGGATCCGGACGCCGGTTCAGGCGTTCCTGCACCTGCCGCAGCAAGGAGAGGTCCGAGCCCTGGAGCATCGCGCCCGCCTCATTCCAGGAACGCCGGGCAGCCGCCGAGTCACGCTGAAACCACGCTATGTCACCGATGCCGATCAAGCATCTCGTTGTGAGCGTCCAGAGGTTCACCTCGCGGTACAGGTTCAGTGCCCGCTGCCAGGACGCCAATGCTGCCTCCGAGTCGCCTTGCTCGCCGAGGGAGAAGGCCAGGATCTCGTAGCACTCACCGACACCCACCACATCCCCGGCCGCTTCCCGAGCGGGCAAAACTGCCGCCACCATCTCGGCGCATCGCTGGTATTCGCCGATCCACGCCAGGCTGGTGGCGGAGCATCGACGAAGGTAGGCGCAGGAGTCCTCGTCGCCTGCCGCCTCGAACGTCCGGATGGCTTGTTCGTAATACTCGAGGGCGGTCCGATGATCGCCTTGAGCCGCTTTTACCTCTCCCCTGTTCCCGTGACACGACGCCTGCTGGCTAACGTCGTTCAACTCGATGGACAACCGCAGCGCATCGTCGAGATGTTGCAGCGCACGCACGTGTTCACCGCGAACATTCAGGGCACCGGCAAGCCCTCGGCGCATGCGTATCTGACCGCTGATGTTTCCCGTTGCGACAACGACGTCGAGACACTTCGTCATCACCGCGACCAGATCGACCCAGTACCGTTGCATCTGATAGAAGAGCAAGACCGATGATGCCGTCGGCCAAGCGAGGAAGGTATGGCCGTCGTTGATGGTCTCCTGAAGGACCGCGGGGTCCTTCAAGGTCTGCCGGAGGACTGGTGTCAGGACGTGCCGCTCCGCATCGAGCCACCTCACCGCATCAGCGGTCTGCATGGATTGAAGCCCGATCACCCCTTCGCGAGCCCGGAAGAGCTTCGGGCTGCGATGCGGTTCGAGGATCGCAGTCGCCTGGTTCGCGCTCAGCCGATAGTGGTGGAACAGACGATCAAGCGCCTCGCGGCGAACCGCGTCGGAATCACCTTCGGTGCTCAGCTCGTGGGCGTACGCCTTGACCAGATCGTGTGCCTGGTAACGGCCGAGTGTCTGCTCGGTCATCAGGCGGGTACGCACCAGCTCACCGAGCAGGGCCCGGCCCTGCGCCCGTGGAAGTCCGATGAGGCTGGCGAGGGCAGGCAGGGTCAGATCAGGGCCTGGATGTACTGATATCAAGCGGAACATCTGAGCTGCCGGCTCACTGAGCATCCGGTAGGACAACGAGAAGATTGCGCGCAGCGCGTTGTCCATGTCAGAGCCGGAGAAGGCGTCCAGCCGGCCTTCGGCGTCGCGTAACTCTCGAGCTATGCCGGCCAATTGGGGACCAGAGCCGGCCGAGGCGCGAGCGGCTACCACGGCCAGGGCCAGCGGAAGCCCGCCGCATCGCTGCACGATGTCGTTCAGGGCATCCTTGTCGGCCGACTCCGCCGCGGCGCCGACGCGCGTCACGATGAACTCCTGAGCCTCGTCCGGTGAGAGCGCGTCGAGGGTGTTCATGTGCGCGCCGTACGCGACGGCCAGCCCACCCAAGGGGTTCCGGCTGGTCACGATCACCAGACAGCCGGGTGTGCCAGGAAGCAGGGGCCGCACCTGCTCCAGGTCACGGGCGTTGTCAAGAACGACCATCACCCGGCGGCCGGCCAGGACGCTGCGAAACAATCCTGACCGCGCGTGTGAACCATCGGGGATCTGGGCGTCCGGAATATTGAGGGCATTGAGGAATCCCTGCAGCACGTCCTCCGGTTCCCGCACGTTACCGTGCGGGTGAAAGCCCTGGAGATCGACATACAACTGGCCGTCCGGGTACGAGTCGACCAACTGATGCGCAGCGTGGATCGCGAGTGTCGTCTTGCCGATCCCGGGAATGCCGTCAATAGCCAGAATCGGCATGGCCGCCTGAGTCATGACGTGCGCCCGCACCAGGCTCAGCACGCGGCGCAGGACGTCTTGCCGGCCACTGAAGACGGGAAGATCCAACGGAAGCTGTTTCGGAGTCGTCGTCGAAGCCGGCGCGTACCTGTGCGGAGGCTCGTCCGGAAACGACCGCGGCGGCTCGTGCCCCGGATCAGGTTCCGTCCCGCGCAGCACCTTCTCGTGTGCCCGGCACAATGCGGCGCCCGGGCTCGCACCGAGATCCTCCCGCAGGCGAGTGACGGTCTGCCCGTACTGGGCGATGGCCTCGGCCTGCTTGCCGTCCGCGCTCAACATCAGCATCAGCTGCGCCTGAAGTGCCTCATCAAGCGGGTGTTGCGCTGCGAAAGCCCGCACAACAGGCAGCACAACGCGCGCCTCGCCGCACCGCACCGCGAGCTCACCGGCCCGGCGGGCTGCGTCGGCACACTCGTGATCCACCGCGACGAAGGTCGGATGTGCTCGCTGCAAAAGCTCAGGTGCACCCGCACAAGGTCCACGCCAAAGACTCAGAGCATCGACAAGACAGGAGAGAGCCGGGCGAGGACGACCCGCGGACTCCTCAGTCCGAGCTTGCTCCACCAGGTCCCGGAAGGCGACCAGGTCCAGGCTCTGACCGTCAACCCCCAGCCGATAGCCCGCGGCGTCGCCGACCAACAGCGTGCTCTGTGCACCAGGTGGCAGCGACGGTTCCAGCAGGCGCCTGATCGCTCCAACGAAGCGGTAAAGCAGGTTCATCGCGCTGGCCGGAGGATCCTGATCCCACAGAAGCTCGATGAACTCGCCGGTCCCGACGGGTTTGCCTGCGCGCGCCAGCAGCAGCGCCAGAACCAGGCGCTGCTGACGGGGACCGAGGTCGACCTCGGTGCCGGAGAGAAGCGCGCGGACCGGGCCCAGCACCTGAAGCGACAGCCCCACCGCAGTCTCGTTACCTTCCGCTACCAATCCCTATCCCTCAGTAGGCCTGACCTGCGAACATGGTCATTCAATCAGGCCTGATCCAGCGCAACAACACCGCCGATCCACGCGCCACCGGAGGCGCTCACGGCACGGCGCCCTGAGGCGATATGCCCGGTTCCGCACACGTCCGGGGTGCCGGACGTGTGCGCACCAGACGCGGTCAGCCGTTGAAGTCGGACACCGTCGTGGTCCTGTCGAACCGACGTGCCGCCAGGTCCTCGTTCGAGAGCACCCATCCGACCATCATGCCGTCGCGTCCGAAGCCCTCACCGGCGAGATCGTCGTCCAGATACAGACAGCCGAGGAAGGTCTGTGTGCCGGGCGAGTCAAGGCCGTGGTCACCACCACCGCCGGTGCTGCGATCGGTGTAGCCACCGATGGTCCCCACGCAGTCGTCGTGGCCGTCCAGGTACCACTTGATCTCGCTGAACACTGTCTCGTCGTAGCGACTCTCGCCGATGTCGAACGTGCTGTCCGCGCGGGACACCGGGATGTCCCGCCCACCCACACCGTGCAGCGGGAACCGCGCTGCTGCTGGGTCCGCTGTATCACCTGCAGGGCGTGGCGAGGTAGGTCATGCCGAGCGGCCATTCCACGTCCTCGGACAGGGCCGGCTTGCCGCCGAACCAGCCGACCACCGGACCCGCGCAGTCGCGGTGCAACTCAGCACGGGGCGCGCGAGTTGCAGCCACCATTCAATGATGTCGTCCGGTACGTTCCGTCGACGAGCGGCCACCCGGAACTCATCGCTTAGATCCACGTGAGCATTGTGCACGGACGCCGTCGTGCCTGAGCAGCGGGAGGCTCGGCGGCACCCGTCGAGCGGACGGCGGCCGAACGGACGAGAACGGTCTGGGCTGGATACCGCAGAACTCATAAGGAGCAACGGAGCATCACTTCGTCAGTCCTCGGGTACGAATTGCCCCTGGCCCAGGTCGCGTAGTGCGGCCCGCAACCGCACGGCGGCCTGGTCGAGTTCCGCCGCGACGGTCTCCGGTTTGATGTTCGACAGCTCGAGATCGGTCATGTCCCAGATCGGGGTGACGTGCACGTGGCAGTGGAGCACCTCGAATCCCGCGATGGCCAGCCCCGACCGCGGCGCGTCCCAGGCACGTTCGACGGCCTGGCCGATCACTTGAGCCACGCTCATCACCTTGCCGAGCAGCTCCCCCGGCAAATCGGTCCACTTGTCGATCTCGCGCCGCGGAACGACGAGAGTGTGCCCCGGCCGTAGCGGCGCGATGGTCAGGAAGCACACCACCTCGTCGTCCTGCCAGACGAAACGGCCTGGCAACTCGCCGGCGATGATCCGGGAGAACAAACTAGCCATCAGTCACCTTCTCGAAACGGAAACAATGTGGGCGCGGCGTCCATGGGAGAACGCCGTCGCCCACCACCAGAACGTCCCCCACAGGACTGCCTTCAACGCGGCGGCACGCAACATGTGTGATGCATCCCATACGCATCGATGTGTCGCCCCGATGGCGACGCCGCAGTGCAGGTGAGGCGTCGGATACCTGCCGGTGATCAGCCTTCGGCCGGCAGCAGGCCGATCTGCTGCATCAGGGTCACCCGGTCCGGCGACACGATGAACTCGGAAACCTTACCGTCGCGGACCCGCATGAACCCCATTCCGTAGTAGTGAATCTTGTTGCCCGTGGGCGGTGCGCCGATCAATTCGCGCGTGTGTGTGCCCTCGTAGTGATACCGGAAGGCCACGGTGTCGCCCTCCGCGATGAGCTCATCCAGGGGGTGCATCAGATCGGGGATACCCTCGAAGAAGACCTTCCCGAAGTCAATGGACTCCTGCAGGCCGATGGTCGGGGATCCCAGCACGGTGAACTTGTAGTCGTCCGTGCACATCGAGACGGGATGCTCACGCACCCGGTCCAATACCTCGAAGTACTGGCGGACAACGGCCTTGCTCTCCGCCGCGCTCTGCGCGATCGCGTTATCGTCGGACATCTTCGATCCTTTCAGTGTTCCCTGCGAACGCCGGGTTTGCTGAGAACCACTCTCCCGCCGCGGCCGACCGAGCACATGAGTCATTCGACTGCGCTTCGCCGGCACTGAGGACTCAAGAACCGAGCTGACCGCACTGGCCGCTGCCCTTACCGCACCCCAGCAGGCGGGGCGAGAGAAAGCCAGCAATGAACGACTCGGCAGCGGCCGCCGACGGGCACCCGGAGCCGGTCGGCGACCCAAAATCACCCTCACCGACCAGATCACCGCAGCCCTGCTACACCGTGGCCACGATGAAAGCCACACCGCCCATCGTCGGCGTGCCCCGCTTACCCTGATGCGTCTGCGGCCCCAGCGTACGAATCGGCTGCCCCGCCTTCAACGCGGTGAACACCCGGATCGCGATCGGCGTACCGAACAACGAGATGATGAACGCGACCGCAGCCGCGACGACGACTGCCCTCACGGGCCAACCCCCGGCCATGTCATGTGCCCTACTCCTCGACGCACACGTAGATGAAGTCGTCCTGATCGCCCAGCGTCTCCCAGAACCGGTCGTAGAGATCGGGATCCAGCGCCGGGCCTCCGGCTGATCCCCTCCGGCCGGGAGGTCCGGCGCGGAACAGGGCATTCCGCGCCGTCATCACGTCGCCGCCGTTGGCAGCCGATGCGGACTCCTGCTCGTCGAGGGATTTCACCCGGCGCAACACCCGGTCATCGCGACTACCCGGCACTTCCTTGCGGTAAAGAAACACGCCGGCGGGCTTTCGGCCGGGATCGCGACGTCCGTCGCCGGCCGATGAATCGGTGTTACCGGCGAAGCTCTTGGCAAGGCCGACGGACCCTTCGTACCACAGGACCATGAACCGGTCCGGGTAGATGCCGTGCTCGTCGCCCGCACGAGCAAAATGCGCCCGCCGAATTCCGAGAATGACTTTGTTGCCCCCATGGAGGGCTCCGAACACCGACCGGTCATTCACCTCGTTCAGATAACGCTCACCTTCGCTGAACGTATTACGCTCGCCGTCCTCGGACATGAAGCAGGCCCCTTCACATCAATGAAGCTGTCCACTGCGCCAACAAAGTCAAGATCGCCTCAGCATGACAGCGGGCGACCGCGTCGTTATGCGGAAGAACGCAGACCTCCCGTGATCCGTCACTGCAATGCGAAAGAGTGATGTCAATCACTTCGATCAATGGAATCGTCGTAGAATCCGGTCGGCCAGCACCGGTTGACCGACCACTGAGGACGCATGCCGGCAAGTGTCCTTCATCGAGACGGCAGAGATTTCCCGGAGAGGAACGGACGAACCAAGACTCTTGGCCCATCGAGCCCTTGCTGTCTGCTGCGCGGCTCCGTTTTTGAAGCATCCGTTTTTGAAGCATCGGTCCGGCAGTCCGTTGTCAGGGATGCAAACCCCGACAGCAGATTGCAGGTGGGAAGATGTCACAGTCGTACTCGGACAGCTCCGGCAAGAACTGGATCAGGCTGGAGAGCTACACCGATCACTTGGACAAGACGACGTTCCAGGAAGAAGTCGTGGGTGGCTTCTCCGGCTTGACCAAGGCACCGGACGGCCGTATCGGTGCGGTCAGCGATCGGTCGGTGATGTTCTATCTGGATGCCGAGACCCTCGATCCGGTTCAGGCGATCCGCCTGCGCGACGAACTTCGGCAGCGTGTCGATTGCGAAGCGGTCACCATCGATCAGGGCAACATTCTGATCGCCACCGAGAAACCGGAGATTCTCCGGTACGACGCCGCGGGGAAGATGCTCGGCATCCTGCCGATGCCGAGCCGGTACCGCGTGACGCCCGTCGGGGATGCCCGCCTCAACGAGGTGTTCGAGGGCATGACCCTGCTCGATGACTTCACGCTGGTGGCTTCGCTGGAGAACTCGCTGCTCACCGACGAGAAGGGCCTGCTGCGATTCCAGTGCTGGGAGCGCAGCGACGCGACGGCCGAGTTCAAGCCCACCACGCAGTACTGCTACCAGGTCGAGCCCGGCCTGCTGGTGTCCGACATCGCCGCCACCGGGGACGGCCGTCTGCTCGTTCTGGAACGCGGGTTCGACAAGGCCACGGGCAACATCGTCCGGCTCTACCTGACGGACTTCACTGGCGTTGGCGATGTGAGTGAGATCGCCGAGCTGGAGGCCGGCGCGCCGGTACTTCCCAAACAGCTTCTCGGGGATCTGGCGGACCTGCCGCCGTCCGGCGCGGTGGCCAAGCAGCCGCAGAAGAACCCGCTGATGCAGAACTATGAGGCGATGGCGGTTACCGAACACCTCGCGGACGGGTCGATCCGCCTTCTGGTGGCCTCGGACGACAATGACAGCGAGGTGCAGATCACGCGCTTCCTTCGCCTCCGCATCGAACTCCCGGATCCGGCGTAGCGCAAGAGCGCGCAATCCTCGATCCGAGGGCGCAACAAGGCACCTCTCAACGACGGAACAGGAGAGAACAAAGTGAAAATTTCAGGTGTGGCACGCCGGGCGGTCGTGGGGATCGTCACGACGGCAGTGCTGACTCCGGCCATCGTGACGGCGGCTGCTGCTCCCGCCGTTGCCGCCATGGGTAAAGGCCGCGCGCAGATCTGCTCCCAGGGCGACTATCCGTCTCAACTCGAATTCGCCGGTACTGGCGGGTTCAGTTCCTTCATCGCGGCAGCCGGCACCTGCGTGAAGGTGGACATTCCCGCCGGCACGACCAGGATCGACGTCGTCGGCTCCTGGAGTAATGGCTCGACCTTCAACATGGGAGGTTTCTGGGCCTCCGCCCAGGACAATCCCGGCTGGAAGGTGTACACCTTCGGCTCCAGGGCGAATAGCGCGGCAACCGCTAGCTGGCGTTGGAATCGAGACTGACGTTTGTCGGCCGGGCGGTGAATATTGCCGCCCGGCCCCAAAAAGTACAGCGGTGAGGCGGAGTCCGCGTTGCCGCCGGCCCGCATTTGTCAGGGCTGCGGGAAGGCCTTGAAGCTTCGGTACTCGCCGGCCGCGAAGGTGACCGATGTGCCGAGGCCGTGCTCCTGGCCGCTGCAGTCGGCAGTGCGCCAAGCGCGGACGTCCAGCACTCCGCTACAGCCGATCAGGACCGTGGCCTTCGCGGGGAAGGTTGTGCAGGAACCGTCGACGGTGGGGAAATGGGCCACCACGGAGTCGCTGGCCCATTCACTGAGCGTTTTTCATCCTGCGTAGCGGCCCGGCCGGTGCCTGAATGAGGTAGCGCCCTGCCCGTACGTCGACCGGAAGATCACGCCGAGGAAGCCGTCGACCCGGTCGCGCCGAGACCGTCCCCAGCGCCCAGCCTCGCGACGAGTTGGGTGGCACGGGTGGTCGGCACGCCCGAGACGGTCAGGATGGCGACGGCAGCGGCGGAGCCTGCCGTGCTGGGCCTGAGCAGGCCGTCGTTCACCGCCTCCATGAGGGCGATGAGCATCTGCTCGTGGAGGAACATCAGGGCCCGTGCTGACAGCGGGGAGGTGAACATCCCCTGATCGAGACCGCGTTGAAGAGTCTCCAGGGAGGCTTCCCGAACGGGGGCGAGACGGTCGCGGATGCCTTGCACGGTGACGCTGCGCTGTGCGAGCGCGATCAGGATCCGGTAGCGGTCGGCGACCTGCCAGGCCGCGAGCGTCGCGCGCGCAAGTGACTCCGCCGGGTCCGTCACACCCTCCAGGCCCGTCGCCCGGGCCGCCGCGACCATTTCCACGGCACCGTCGAGAAGGGCGCCGACCAGGGCCTCGCGGCTCGGGAAGTGCCCGTACACCGTCCTGCGGACTACGCCCGCCGCACGCGCGATCTGGTCCATGGACGCGTCCGGATCGTGCAGCAACTCGGCGAGAGCGACGTCGAGGATGCGGCGACGGTTGGCGGCGGCGCGGCTGGTGTCACGCGTGGTCATGGCTGCCATTCTGTCCCACCTCCAAGCGCCGCATTTCGTCGTGCGGCGTCGCACGATCTTGCACACTTCTGGGCGGTGACGTAACTTGCACATTGTTGTGCAATTACACAGCCATGTGCAAGCTGGGTAAACCGAGGAAGGCGTCACCAACCCATGCGTCTCGTGATGAACGAACCGGTCGACGACATGGACGGGCCCTACCCGCGCCGATGGTGGGCGCTGCTGGTGCTCTGCCTGAGCCTGCTGATGATCGTGATGGCCAACACCGCCCTCACCGTCGCCGCACCCGCCATGACCAGCGATCTCGGCCTGTCCAGCAGCGGCCTGCAATGGGTCATCGACGGCTACACCATCCCGTACGCCGCTCTGATGCTGCTGTTCGCCGCGATCGGCGACAAGTACAGCCGGCGCGCCGCGCTCGTCGGCGGGCTGGTCGTCTTCGGCGCCGCCGCGATCGCCGGCTCGCTGATGGACAGCTCCGCCGGGGTCATCGCGGCCCGCGCCGTGATGGGCGTCGGCGCGGCGCTGATCATGCCCGCCACGCTCTCGCTGCTCGCGGCGACCTTTCCCCGCGCCGAGCGGGCAAAGGCGATCACCCTGTGGGCCAGTACCGCCGGCCTCGCCATCGCCGCCGGACCGCTGGTCGCCGGCTTGCTGCTGACGCGGTACGGGTGGGCGTCCACCTTCCTGATCAACCTTCCGGTCGTCGCCCTCGCCATCGTCGGCACCCTCACGCTCGTCCCGCCGTCCAAGGCCGCCGCCCACAACCGGATCGACTATGTCGGAGGGCTGCTGTCGGTGTTGTGCATCGGCGCGCTGGTCTACACGGTCATCGAGGTCCCCCAGACCGGCTGGGACGCGACCGCCGTCGTCGCGGCGGCCGTCGCCGCGGCCGGGCTGGTCGGGTTCGTGCTGTGGGAACTGGTCCACCCGCACCCGGTCCTCGACGTCCGTCGCTTCGCCGCCCGGGCGTTCACCGGCGCGAACATCGCCGTCGTGCTCCTGTTCCTGGTGGTCTTCGGCGCATTCCTCTACCTCACCCAGCACCTCCAGTTCGTCCTGGGATACGACGCGCTGCAGACCGGCATCCGCATGCTGCCGCTCGCCGTCGCCGTCTTCGCCGGCTCGGCGCTGACCGCCCTCCTGACTCCCCGCCTCGGCAGCAGGACCACCATCCTCACGGGCATGGTCGCCGGCACAACGGCGCTCGCGTTGCTGACCCCGGTCGACGAGACCTCGTCGTACGGCGACTTCGTCCTCCCCCTGGTCATCCTGGGCCTGGCGATCGGCCTGGCGATCTCGCCCTGCACCGATGTGATCATGGGCGCGTTCCCGGAGTCCGAACTGGGCGTGGGCGGCGCCGTCAACGACACATCCACCGAGCTGGGCGGCGCCATTGGTATCGCCGTTCTCGGATCGCTGCTGTCCACCTCGTACTCCTCCGGTCTGGCGGACGCGACGGCAGACAGCCGGATTCCCGCCGCAGCGCTGAGCCAGGCCCAGGAATCCGTCGGCGCCGGTTACGCGGTCGCCCAGCAGACCGGCGACCTGGCGCGTGAGGCGGCCGAGCAGGCGACGGCCGCGGGCAATGCCGGGCAGGCCGCATCGCTGTACGCCGAGGCGGGCCGGCTCGCCGAGAGCGCGCGTCAGATGGCCGACGCGGTCGGCGCCTCCTTCGCCGAGGCGGTGGCGCACACGAGCCTCGTCGGCGCCGTGATCCTCGGCGTGGGGACGGTGCTGCTGGCAGTACTGCTGCCCCGTCGTGCGCACACCTCGCGACCCGCCACGCCGGCGACTCAGGACGAGATTCACGGTGCGACCCGACCTGCGGCCGAGCCGACCGTTGCGGCGCACTGACCGTTGCGGCGCGCTGACCGCATCACTCATCCGGACCGAACACGAAGGCAGCTGATGACAACAGAGAATCCCTACCGGTCGATCCCTGACATGTTCCTGAAGCGCGTGGCGGCGACCCCGGACGGCCGGGCGTTCGCCGTGCCCGGCGCCGACGACTCCGGCCTGCTCTGGTACACCTGGGCCCAGGTGGCCGAGCGGACCACGGCGATCGCCGCCGGTCTGCGGGAGCTGGGTGTGGGCTTGGAGGACCGGGTCGCCATCCTCTCCGGCACCCGCCTCGAGTGGGTGCTGGCCGATGTCGGCATCAACTGCGCCGGCGGCGCCACCACGACCGTGTATCCGACGACGGGCCAGGAGGACGCGAGTTTCATCGTGTCCGACTCCGGCTCGAAGGTCCTCGTCGCGGAGAACCCGCAGCAGGCCTCGAAGATCTCCGGCGCGCGGACCAGCGTGACCCACGTCGTGCTGATCGACGGCCCGGCCGACCCGGGCGCCAGCCCGCCGCAACTGACCTTGGCCGATCTGGAGCAGCGCGGCGCGGCCGTCCTGCGGGAGGACCCCGACCTGATCGATCGGGTGGCCGAGACCATCGGCCCGGATCACCTCGCCACGCTGATCTACACCTCCGGCACCACCGGTCGTCCCAAGGGCGTTCAACTGCTGCACCGCGGCTGGACCTGGGAGGGCGTCGCCCAAGAGGTCGACGGGATGTTCACCTCCGCCGATCTGCAGTATCTGTGGCTGCCGTTGTCTCATTCGTTCGGCAAGGCGCTGCTGTGCGGAATCATCCATGTGGGCGTGCCGACCTACGTCGACGGCCGTGTCGACAAGCTGGTCGACATGCTGCCGGTGGTCCGGCCGACGCTGATGTGCGCCGCGCCCCGCATCTTCGAGAAGATCTACAACCGCACGGTGACCACTGCGCTGAGCGCCGGCGGCGCCACGGTCCGGATCTTCGGCTGGGCCCGGTCGGTCGGCCTGGCGAAGGTCGCGCTCGAGCAGGCCGGTAAGCCGCTACCCGCACTCCTGAGGGTCAAGTACGCGTTGGCCGAGCGGCTGGTCTTCGCGAAGATCCAAGAGCGGCTCGGCGGCCGGCTGCGCAAGCTGGCCTGCGGCTCGGCGCCGCTGAGCCGCGACATCGCCGAGTTCTTCGCCGCGGCCAACCTGCCGATCATGGAGGGGTACGGCCTCACGGAGGGCAGCGCGGTCAACTTCGTCAACCGGCTCGGCAAGATCAGGATCGGCACGGTCGGGCATCCGCTGGGCGACCTGGAGTGCCGCATCGACACCGACGGCGAGGTGCTGTTGCGCGGCGCACCGATCATGCGGGGCTACCACGGTCTGGAGACGGCGACCGCGGAGGCGTTCACCGCGGACGGCTGGCTGCGTACCGGCGACATCGGCGAACTCGACGACGAGGGCTACCTGCGCATCACCGACCGCAAGAAGGACCTGTTCAAGACGTCCGGCGGCAAGTACGTCGCGCCGTCGGCGATCGAGGGCATGTTCAAGGCGGTCTGCCCCTACACGTCCCAGGCGGTGGTGGTCGGCCAGGCCCGCAACTTCGTGACCATGCTGATCTCGCTGGACGAGGACGCGATCCTCGGCTGGGCGGCGGGCACCTCGCTGACCGGCCGGTCCTACACCGATGTGGTGGCGGCCCCGGAGACCACCGAGCTGATCGACGGCTACGTGCGGCAGCTCAACGGGAAGCTGAACCGCTGGGAGACCGTCAAGAGGTTCACGATCCTCCCGCGCGACCTCAGCATCGAGGCCGGCGAGATCACCCCGTCCATGAAGATCAAGCGGCGCAGCGTGGAGACCAACTTCGCCGACCAGATCGACACGATGTACGCGGGCTCGCTCGCGCAGATGTGACCGCGCCGGCGGGCGGTCATCGTGCGCCTCTGTGCTGAGGGCCCGATCTGAACGGGACGCTGGAATCAACCGCGGCCTCCGATGCCCGCGGTTCGCCAGACTGCGGTGTGAAGAATTACGGGCTTTTCGGACCTTTTGTCCGCCCCGGCGGGAGATTTCCGCGGCATCCGATGAAATTCCGGCGGATGACCGTCATGGGATCGGCGACCGGCGACCGGCACCTCTTCAGGATTCAGAATCGATCGCCGCCAGCCGATCGGATGAGTGTGGTTCATGCGCAGGCAGGGTTCGCGGTGCTCGGTATGACGTTTCGGGGAGAACTCGGCCGCGGCGCACGGTCGGTGGTTTATCTCGGGGTTCGTGACGGTCACGAGTATGCGGTCAAGGTTCTGCTAGAGCTCGGCGGACCAGACGAAGCGACGGCCTTTTGCCGAGAGGCCGCGACGCTGGCCTGCCTCGTTCACCCAGCACTCCCGAGCATTCACGAGGTCGGCGAGGTGGACGGGCGCCCCTACCTGATCATGGACCGCAGCGCCGGCTCGCCACTCACGGGTGAGCACAGCGAGGCCGATCTCGCCGCGATCGGGGCGGAGGTTGCCGGTGCTCTGGCGGTCGCGCACCGGGCCGGGGTGGTGCATCGCGACGTCAAGCCAGACAACATCCTGGTCGACCCGGGCGGTCACGTGCATCTGATCGACTTCGGGCTGGCCGGGCACGCGGGCTCAGTCGCGGGTGAAACCGCTGCGGGCACATTGCATTACTCCGCGCCAGAGCAGACCGGTGTCCTTCACCGGGCCGTCGACGGCCGCAGCGACTTGTACGCACTCGGCGTGGTTCTCTACGAATGCCTCGCCGGCCGTCTGCCGTTCACCGCTGCAGACGCCGGAGAATTGATCCGGATGCATCTGTCGAGCCGGCCACCTGAGCTACCCGCGTACGTGAGTTCCGCATTCGCTGCCGTCATCGGCAGGCTGCTCGCGAAGGATCCCGACGACCGGTACGAGAGCGCCGAAGGCCTGCGCCAGGATCTGCTGACCATCGCCCGCGGCGAGTCTGACCGCTTCAGGCCGGGTGCGCAGGACGGAGCGGTCAGGACAGACCCCGACCTGGTCGGCCGCCATGAGCAGCTCGCCTGTCTGGTCGGTCGGTGGAGGCGTGCCCGCGGCGGGGTGGTGTTGGTCGAAGGGGCGCCCGGCAACGGCAAATCGCGACTGGTTCGTGAGTTCACCTCCCTTGTCAGCGCTGAAGGCACGCTGGTTCTTCACGGCAAGGCCTCCGCGGACGACGTCCCGCTGGCGGTCCTACGCCGTCTGATCGACCAGCACGTGACCTCGATACGCCGGCTCGGTCCGGAAGAGCATCACGACGTCGCCGTTGAGCGGCTACGTGCCGCGGCCGGGACCACGGCGCCGATGCTGCAGGCTCTCTCACCCGCTCTCGCAGCATTGCTGGGCTTGGACAATGGCGGGCAGGACGCGGACGAGAATCAGTTCGGGGACGCGGTGGCGGCGTTCCTCGCCCGCCTCGGCCCCGCGGTGCTGCACCTGGACGACGTTCAGTGGTGTGATCAAGCGACGCTGCAGGTCCTCGGCAAGCTAGCTCCACGCTTGCGCGAAAGTGGGCTGTTGCTGACTGCGACCGCACGCGATGATCATGCGAGCGCGGCCGCGGTCACCGCCTTCGCCGATCTGACCGGGAGTGCGCTCGACACCCGGCTCACAGTCCCCCCGCTGGACCGGACAGCCATCCGGGCGCTGCTTGCCGACCGCCTCGGCGCGGGAGTCGTCCCGGCCGAGCTGATCGACCGCCTGGCTGCCCGCAGCGGAGGCAATCCACTCGCCGCCCACGAATACGTCCGCTCGGTGATCGACGCGGGGCTGCTCACCCCGCATTGGGGGCGGTGGCGTCTGGACACGGCCGGGCTCGACGCCCTCGCATTGCCTGAAGACGTCATCGAGCTCATCTTGCGCCGTGTCGATTCCCTTGGTTGCAACGCGCGAGAAGTGCTCGTCGTGGCCGCCGTCTGCGGCACACGGTTCCAGGTGCCTGTCGTGGCTGCCGCCAGCAGCACTCACCCCGCCGAGGTTGCCGAGGCCTTTGCCGAGGCCACAGCCCTGCGGTTGGTGGAGACCGGCCGGGATGGCGTCCTGGTCTTCTTGCACGACCGCATCCGGGAGGCACTGCTTGCCGGGCGAGACGTCCGTTGGGTGCATCAGCGTGTCGCCGACGCTCTGACCGCGGCTTCCCCGCCGGATGCCCGAACCTCACAGGATGCGTACGCCATCGCCCACCACTATCTTGCCGGCAACGTCGACCGCACGCCCGGCAAGGTGTACGTCGCGGCCATTGTCGCGGGCGAGCGAGCGCTTGCAGAGCATCTGCCGACGGAAGCCTTCAACTACCTGAGCACCGCTCTCGACCTGGCCGGGCCCGCCAAGACAACGCCGTCCGCCACCCTGTACGTCGCGTTGGGGACGGCTGCCGCGTTGACCGGCCGGTACGCGACCAGTGACGAACACTTCATCACCGCGCTGCGTATTGAGCGAGATCCGCTGCGCCGAGCACGTATCTACAGCCGGCTGGCCCAGTCTCGCCACGAGCGCTGGCAGGCCGTGGAGTCCATCGAGATGGCCCGGCGCGGCTTGGCGGAAATCGGCAGCGAGCCGCCCCGTAGTGCGCCTGGGCTGGCGATCGCCGCCTTGTCCGCCCTGGCCAGGGGCGTCCTGATCGGCTGGCTGCCGGAGCGGATCACCCTCGCGGCCGGTCGCCGAGACGTCCTCGCCGTGCGATGCAACCTGCTCGCGGCAGCGGCACATGGATACGGGTTCATCTTTGAGCAGCCCAGGATGCTGGCCTACATTCTCTTGGGGCTCCCCCACGCACGTCGGTTGGGACGTCAGGCCGAGTACGCCGTGGTGCAAAGTGGCCTGGCCGTGGCCGCCCGGCTCAGCGGAGCCCACAGGTGGGCTGATCGGCTGCTGTCTCGGGCTGCCCAAGCCGCCGGGGAAACCAAGGACCCTCTGGTGATCGCCCATCTTCAGTGGGTTCACGGCATCGCGAACGACATCGCGCCGCCCATGCACCGCACGTCCGGTCAGCTGGCCCGGAGGATCGCGGAGACGTTTGGTCCGGCGATGTCGATGGGTGAGCGGCTGACGACCTACATCCAGGTCGGCCCCATAGCGATTCTCCGCGGGCACACTGACGAGGCCGCGGCGATACACCGGCGTGGAACGGAACTTGCCGACAATGCCCACGATCACATGGGTGGAATGTTCCTCACGCTCCAGGCACAAACCTGTGCGCTCAGCGGGGATCATGCTCTCGCCGCCGCAAGTTTGCGCGACGCCCGCGCCCATGCCGAACGATTCGCACAAAATCTGCCTCAGCTACTCAGCTGCCTGATCGCTGCCATTCACCTAGCCGTCGAAAGCGGCGAGACAGGATCTGATCTCGACCGCGTCATCGATGAGTTCATGGAGTTGCCCATCAACACACGAGGTCTATGGAATTTCCAACAGTCCGTCTGGGTGTGGATCGCGTTCGGCCGACTGGCGCAGTTGTCCGCAGCATCAGACGCTGATCTGCCGAACCGCACCCGGCAAGCACGCGAAGCCGTCCGAGCGTTGCGTTCCCGGGCTCGCGGTCCCGTCCTGAGGGCATTCCACGAGCTGGTCCGAGCATCGCTTGAACAACTCACCGGAGACCACCGCCGCGCTATCGAACGCACCGCGAGGCTGATCACACAATCGGGTGGTCTGGATCTACCGCTGTTGCGTTTCGAGATCGCTCGCGTTCGGGCGCGGGCCTGGCGTGACCTCGGCTGCCCCGCGGAGGCACAGCAAGAGGCGTCGACCGCGCTGTCGCTGGCCGTCGCCGACGGCTGGCGGACACGCATGGACTGGATCCGCAGCGAGTTCGGCCTGAGTCCGGCGGAGCCTTCGATCGGCCCTCCCTCAGCCGGTGGCTCAAGCACTTCCGGTCTTCAGGACAACCGCCGCCTCGCCGCCCTTCAGCAGGTCAGCCTCGCGTCTGCGACGGTGTTACAACCGGACGTACTCGCACGCGTGGCGCTCGACGAGATCAACCGCATCTTCTCGGCCGAACGTGCCTTCCTCTTTCTCGTCGAAGAAGACGGGTTGAAACCATTCGTCGGCCGCGACCATACCGGTGCCGACGTCATCCAGCTGACCGAGTACGGCTCCACACTGGTCGATCGCGTTCGACGTGAGCGAGCCGCCCTTGTGGTCACCGGCGACGAACAAGGTGAAGCGCTGGGTTCTCGCAGCATGATGATGCACGGTCTGCGCAGCATCATGGTGGCGCCGCTGCAGCACCGAGGGCGGCTACTCGGCGTCGTCTACCTGGACAGTCGAACCGCAAGGGGTATCTTCACGACCGATGACGTCGACTTGCTGGTCGCCATCACGAGTCAGGTCGCCGCCGCTCTCGAAACCACCCGTGTCGCCCAGCTCGAACTCGCCGTGCACGTTGCCGAAAGCGAACGCGACCTGGCCGATTCACTGCGCGAGGGCCTCACCGCGCTGACCGCAAGCCTCGACCCTGATAACGTTCGCGAGGTACTTGCGGCCCGGCTGAGAGCAGCGCTCCCGGATGCCGAGGTGACCGTGCTGCCCGCCGGATCGGGCATGGACAGCGAATTCCTCTCCGGCAGCATGGACGACGCCCCCGCGCCAGTACGCCGACTGCTCGATGCCCGAGCGACCGCCTGGCTGGCCGCTTCCATGACGATTCGCGACGAAGACCACGGTTTCGTCGTGGCAGTACGCCACACAGGGTCCTTCTCCGACACCGAACTGCGAGTGACCGCCGCCCTCGCTGGACAAGGCGCCGCCGCCCTGGATAACGCGCTGCTATTCCGCCGCATTCAAGAGCTCGCCGCACGGGACGGCCTCACCGAATTGTTCAACCGTCGGCACTTCCACCAACTCGGCGACCGTCAGGTGCGCGACGACGTGCACGAGGGACGGGCCGTAGCGGCACTGATGCTCGATATAGATAATTTCAAGAATGTCAACGACACGTACGGGCACTCGATCGGCGACGAAGTCATTCGGGCAGTCGCTGATCGGATCACCTCCGTACTGCGGGACGCGGATCTGATCAGCCGCTACGGCGGTGAAGAATTTGCCGTGATTTTGGCCGAAACCAGTGAGGCGGGAGTGTCATCAGCTGCTGAAAGAATTCGGCAGACGGTGGCCACCACGCCGATCAGCACCGCTGCCGGACCGCTTCACGTAACCGTAAGCATCGGCGCCGCACGCAGCACCGAACTCTCCTTGTCAGGATTGTTGGAAAGCGCCGACGAGGCACTTTATTCAGCAAAGCGGAATGGCCGCAATCGCGTGGAAATGGCCAAACTTTGAGGTGAACGGCCGAATTCTGATGTCGGGCGCGCCTCCGCGCCCAGTTCCGGGCCGGTCAGTGCGCAGTGTCGTCAGTGCGCAGTGTCGTAGAGGATCAGCCCGGCCTTCGGCTCGGGGTGTGCCAGCGCGTACCGCTGGGCAACGAATCCATCGTCACCGACCTTCTGCGGCGCCTCGTACCCGGCCACGAACGGGTCCGGATTCGTCGCGTCCGGCGATGAACATCTGCCGCGGGTGCCCGTTTGCGGAGTTGTAACCCGGGGTGGTGAAGGAAGACGGCCCGCGTTCGTCTCCTCCAGGGGGGAGCCAGGATCGTACGGACGAGGGGCGAGGACGAATCAGATGAGCGATGTGGCCGACTGGCACCGGCTTCTGCTCGCACTCGCGGGACGGCTGCCGGACCAGGTGATCACCGAGTCCCGGGCATGGCTGGCCGCCGGCCGGACCGCGACGGTCGCTCAGGCGGTCGTGTCAGCGGCGCTCGCCCACCACGTCGCCATCACCGACGACGAGGTGGCGCAACTGGCTGCCGCGCTCGGCGAAGGGACCAGGGAGGCGCTCGAGCCGGTCACCGCCGGGCGGGACGTCCTCGGCGTGGCGCCGCCGTACGGCATGGCGCCGGCCGGAGCCGACGTCCTGGCCGAACACGAGGAAGACATCCCCTTCCGGATGGACCTGTCCGCCCGGACGGACGTTCCCGGTGGGCCGGACGCGGTGGACTCGGCCGCGGTGGCGTGGTGCACGGCCGATGAGCACACCGTCGCCCTGTGGCGGTCGTGGCGATATCCGGCGGAGGGCACACCATCGGGCCCGGTCCGGCGGTTGTACCTGGTCCAGGTGACCGCCGAGGCCGCGCTGAGCACGGTGACCGCCGGTCTGCAGGCAACGCTGGAGACCTGCGGGGAACGTGCCCCACAGGTGGAGTCCTTCGTCGAGGAAAGCCGGTTACCGGCATATCAGTCACGGGCCCTCAGCTACTCCGCGCTGCTATGGGCGGCCACTCCGGCGGAGGAGCCGGGGATCGCGCCCGGCGCGGTCACGGCTGACCCCGACCTGGCCGACCGGGTCTGGGTGGCGGCCTATCTCGACGCCGGCCGGCCGCTGACCGTCATGAAGGACTCTCTGGGTGAACGGGCCGAGCGGGCCCACCGCACCGACGGCACGTGGATCTGGCCCGTGACCGCCGGCGATGACGTACGGGAGAGCCGCCAGGACCCCGCCGGACCGCTCCTCGCGCACATCCGTGACCGCTTCTACCAGCCCAGCGCGGTGGACGCGGTCGCCGCGCACCGGGCACTCTGCGTGCTGTACCGGCCGGTGGCCGCGTCGCGGGCCGGCCAGGCGACGTCCCGACGCCGCATCGGCCGGCGGCGGTCGGTCCTGGTCGTGGCGGCGCTCATCATCATCGGTGGTACGGGCGCCGCCGGAGCCGCGGCCGAGTACGGTTCGCCGCCGGCCGCCGAACGACCGCGGGGCGTTCTCGAGTCGATCCCGGCCCCCGCGACCACTCCGACCGGAACCGGTGCACCGGTCCCGGCGGCCGGCACCGCACCGGCGAGCGGCCCGGCCGCTCCCCGCACGTCGTCCTCGGCGCCGGCCCGCCGCAAGCCGGCGCCGGCCCCGGCGTCGAAGAGCGGCTCCGCGTCCGCACGCCCCCGGACCGCCGCGACGCCGGCCGGACAGACCAGGCTCATCACCGCGACCTCGGTGCTGAAGGTCGGCCAGTCGTGGTCGACCGACCGGCTGCGCCTGGCCCTGACCGGCGACGGCAACGTCGTGCTGCACGACCGGGGCCGCCCGGTGTGGAGGAGCGGCACCGCGGGCCGGAATGCCCGTGACCTCGTCTTCCAGGCGGACGGCAACCTCGTCCTGTACGCCCACGACAACAGCACCGTCTGGAGCTCCGGCACGCCGGGCAACGACGGCGCCACCCTGAAGCTCGGCGGGGACGGCAACCTGAGCATCACCAAGCCGGGACGTGTGCTCTGGCAGACCGGCACACGCTCGTGACGCCGCGCCGCACCGGCACTCCCCCGCCGGCGGAGACTGATCGCCCTCGCGATTGAAGCCGAGAGCTTCGCGCCCGTCATTCGCGATGAACCCACCCATCGGGTTGCTGTCGCGAAGGCGAGGAGACACATATGTTGCGCACCCTTCGACAGGTGCTGGCCGCGGTGACGGCCGTTCTGGTGATACCCGCGGTTGCCGGCCCGGCGCACGCGGCCGCGGACGACCTCCCCTGGGCCGGCACCTGGGCCACCGCGATGCAAGGCACCGGACCGGCCGTGACCGACCAGACCATCCGCCAGATCGTGCACACGAGCGTCGGCGGACCGGCCGTCCGTGTCCGCCTGTCCAACCGGTTCGGTCCGGCGCCGGTCACGCTCGCCGACGTCCATGTCGCGGAGACCCTGCACACCTCCGACATCGTCCCCGGGACGAGCACCCGGCTCACCTTCGACGGCTCGGCCTCGGTGACGATCCCGGCCGGCGGGGAGGTGGCCAGCGATCCGGCGACCTTCGCCGTCGCCCCGGACGCGGACGTCTCGGTGAGTTTCCACGTCCCCGGCACCGCGGTGGCCACCCAGCACGGGGCTGCCCGGCAGGTCAACTACGCCGCGCCCGGCAACCAGAGCGCCGCGGCCACGCTGACCGGCCGGCAGCCGAGATTCTCGTACGTCTTCCTGTCGGGTCTCGACGTCCGCAACCCCCGGGTGACCGGAACGGTGGTGGCCTTCGGCGCCTCGATCACCGACGGCACCAGTGCGACCGAGAACCTGAACCGGCGCTGGCCCAACCGCCTCGCCACCCGGCTGAACGACGCCGGCTACCAGGTCGGCGTGCTCAACCAGGGGATCAGCGGCAACAACCTGCTCCGGGACGGCGGGGGCCCGGCGGCGGTGACCCGTTTTCAACACGACGCTCTCGATCAGCCGGGCGTGCGCTGGGTCATCTTCTCCGACGACCCGATCAACGACATCAACAACTACAACCCGCCGGTCACGCTGCTCACCGACGGGCTCAGCCGGCTCATCGCCGCAGCGCACGCGCGAAACGTCAAGTTCATCTGTTCCACGCTGACCCCGGTCAAAGGGCTCCCCTCCTGGACCCCGGCGAAGGAGGCATCGCGGCAGGCCGTCAACGCCTTCCTGCGCAGCCCGTCGAGTGGCTGCGACGGCATCGTCGACCAGGCCGCCGCGACGGGCGACCCGGCCGACCCGGAAATGTTCCGGCCGGCCTACGACTCCGGCGACCACCTGCACCCGAACGACGCGGGCCTGCAGGCCATCGCCGACGCCGTCCCGCTCAGCCTCTTCGGAACCCCGGCCGGGCCGGCCCCGATCAGCAACCCGATGGTCGATGACACCGGTCTCACCTACGACGCCGGCTGGCGGCCCTCCGGCAACCGCGGACTGGGCGACTGGCAAGACAACATCCACTTCACCAGCACGGCCGGCGCCGTCGCACACCACACCTTCACCGGCACCGGCGCCGAGCTGTGGGCGGAGACCAACGGCGACGGCGGCACCATGGACATCTACGTCGACGACGTCTTCCGGTCCACGGTGGACCTGCGCAGCACCGGCCCCCGGCAGGTGCGGCAGGTGGTGTTCCGGTCCACCGGCCTGGCGCACGGCACGCACACGATCCGGATCGTCAGCGGTACGGCGGGCCGGATCGCCATGGTCGACGCGCTGCGGATCCTGTCCGACCGCACCGTCAACGACACCGGCGCCGAGTACGACAGCGGCTGGCGGCACCCAGCCGGCCGCGGACTCGGCGACGTCGATGACGACGTCCACTACACCTTGGTTCCCGGGTCGACCGCCGAGTTCTTCTTCTACGGCACCGACATCCACCTGCTCAGCGAGAGGAACGGGGACGAGGGCACGATGGACGTCTCCATCGACGGCGGCCCGGCCACGGTCGTCGACCTGCACACCACCGGCGCCCGGCAGGTGCGGCAGACGGTGTTCACCGCGACGGGACTGAACCCCACGCAGCGACACCGGATGACGATCGTGTCCACCGCCGCGGTCCCGCGGATCGGCATGATCGACGCCTTCCAGGTGATCTCCCGCTGACCCGTCTCGCATGGCCGGGCCGCGTGCGACGAGGATGACTGTCATGGGTAACCGTCTCGATCGTCCCAGGGTGCACGGATACGACCGGCTCACCATGATCGTTCGAGGCGATGTGCTGCCTCCCGGCTTCACCCCCGCGCTTCTGCCCCGGGAACAGGACCGGCACACGGTCATGGTGGCCGCCGAGCCGGAGTTGGACGTGGCTGCTCTGACCGCGTTGCTTCGCCGGCACCTACCGGTGCGATGCACATCGATCCGCCTCGTGCTCTCCGAGTCGGGCCGGGCGGGCGTCGCACCGGTGATCGCCGGCGAGCTCGGTGTCGAGGTGATCGCCCCGGCCGGGCCGGTGGTACTACTGCCCAGTGGGATGGTGTTCGTCGTGGACGGCCAGTGGTGGCGGTTCCGGCCGGGCGAACCGGGAGAGCGGCAGGGTCCGCGGCATCCGGCGCCGCCCTGGGAGCGGCTGCTCCCGCTCACCCTGCATGCCCTACCGGACGGAGTCGTGGCGACCACCGTGCCGGCCGGGTTGTGGCTTTATGAGGCGGCATCACCGGCGTCGTCACTACCCACGGAGGTGTTGTCCGCCCCGGTGGACCCCGCGCGACTGAGCGTGATGCTGGGACGGCCAGGCCGGGAGCTGGCGCAAGCAACCGTCTACTCGGTGCTGGAGTCGCTCCCCCGGGCGCTGCGACGCCGGATGATCCTGACGCCGTACGGCAGCGGCGAGACCACCGAAGCGAACCCACCCAGGCTCGGCCGGCCCGGGCTCTACACGGGAGCCGTTTTCAGCGGCTGGCACCTCGCGCAGCCGCCGCACTGGCGAACCGGGGAGGAGGTAAGCGCGCCGGCCGCCCTGACCGCCACGACCGCGCCGGAACCACCACTGTCGGGGGACCCGGTTCCCGCGGGCCCGGAGGTGGTGATCTGGTCGGTCAACGGCCTCCGCGAGGCCGGGTGGGGAAGTGAACGGGTACGTTTCGCCCCCGGCACCCGGATGAGAGTGGTCGACGTCGCACACCGCGGTCGCGACGATGCGGCGCTCGTGCTCCTGCGGGAGGTCGCTCCGGATGCCGGCGCCGGGACCGCCCATACTGCCGCATCGGTCCCCGCCGCGGTGCTGGACCGGCAAGCCCGCACAGCGCTACGCCGGGCAGTCGGCGCGGTCCGGCGTAGCCCCGGCGCCGGCGCCTGGCCGGCACCGGCGACGTGATTGTCCTGGCAGTGCCCTCACCGATCCGGAAGAGCTGGTCAAGACCCATCAGCAGGGCTGGCCAACACCGTGGTGATGAACCTCCGCCAATACGGCGGTCTGCCAGGCGGCTGGTCGATGGCGCCGAACGCGGTCATCTCGCTGAAGCGCTGAAGCCGGGGGATCCTCGGGCCTCGCAGAAGCGAGCTGCCCCGGGGTGAGCGACTCCCCTGCGCCGCCCGCCGTGACCTCGGCACAGTGGTGGAAGGCCGGCGCGGCGCCGTTCAGCCCTGGTCGCGCAGGACGAGCGAGTCGATGATCGAGCTGCACGCCATGAGCCACGCCCGGCGGGTCGGCACGGCGAGCCGGTCGTACTCGATCCGCCCGCCGGCACGGATAAGGCCGTCATAGGGGATGACCGCCACGTCTCGCACCACCGCGCGATAGCGCTCCACGATGTTGTCGAGGAGCGCCCGGTCCGGCTTCGCGTCGGCGCAGGAGACGATTGCCACCGCGTTCTCGGCCAGGTGGTCACGGCCGGTACGGCGAAGGTGGTCCAGCATCCAGAGTCCGCTCTCGGCGACGTCCTGCTGCACGGTGGTGGGTACCACCAGGCAGTCGGCCACCGCAGTCGCGGCCCGCCAGTTCAGCGCCCTGACATTGTTGCCGGTGTCGATCACGATCAACCGGTAGAAGCGGCACAAGGCGGTCCACAGCTTGCCGAAGGCCACATCGTCGATGATCTCCATGCCGCCGGCCGCGTCGTCGGAGGCGAGCACGTCGAACCGCGCGCCCTGCGGCCGCAGAAACCCCGCCATCTGCCCGATGCTGCCGGTGCTGGCGAGAAACTCGTCGATGTGGTGCAGGAGGTCGACGACGGTCCGCTCGTGGGGTGCTTGTTCGGCGCGTGTCCCGAGAGTGCCACGTGTCTCGTTGTTGTCCCAGGCCAGCGAGTAGCCACCCCGGTAGAAGCCGAGCGTGGCCGCGGCGATGAGGGCGCTCGGGGTCTTGGCCGCGCCGCCCTTCGGGTTCGCCACCACGATCGACATCGTCCGGCTGAAGGAGTGGAGCAACCGCCGGCGGGCCGCTCGGTGCACCAGCTCGTCGCGGGTCGGGGAGATCTCCAGCGCGCCGTGACCGAGCCGGTTCGCGCGCCCACGCCAGCCCCACGTCGCGGGCCCGCCCGGGGCGCCAGGGGAACCAGTGGAACCAGTGGAACCACCCGCGGCAGGCTGATTTGCAGCGGCCGGCGGGGCCACCGCTGGGAGCGTGATCGGCGCGGTCTGCCCACCATTCGCGGCGTCGACCGGCCGCGCGTCTCCGAGGCTCATCCTGTTCCTGTCACCCATGCGCCTACCCCTTACCTCCGGTCGGCTCATCGAGCCGGCCGCTCTCTACAACCAGGACCGTTTCCCTCTCGGCGCCGGCATCGACGCGCCGGCGGCGGTGGCGGGTCGGCGATCGTGCGGCTCGGCGTAGCTCTCACATCGCCGGAGCCACCGCCTGGGTGATGTCCTCGACGAGCAGCGTCCGCAGCTGGTCGACCGTCGGCGCGCCCACGGTCCGCAGCCGGGTTGCCTGGCGGGTGATGGAGTCCTCCAGCAGCTGGCGGGCGTACCGCCCGTTGCCGAAGGCTCGACCCTTCGGCACGCGTTCGAAGTGTTCCCGCAGCACGACCAGCGTGCCGCCCGGACATTCATATCCGCCGGCCGAGGCGAGCCCCTGGAAGATCGCCACCAGTTCGTCCGGGCTGTAGTTGGCGAAGTGGATCCGGCGCGAGAAGCGGGAAGCCAAGCCGGCGTTCGCGGCGAGGAACACCTCGATCTCCTGCTCGTACCCGGCGGCGATGACCACCACCTCGTCGCGGTGGTCCTCCATCAGCTTCACCAGCGTGTCGATCGCCTCCCGGCCGAAGTCCTGCCGGGCGTCGGGCGGTGCCAGGGTGTACGCCTCGTCGATGAACAGCACGCCGCCACGGGCCTGCTGGAATGCCTCCCGGGTCCGCTGGGCGGTGTGCCCGACGTACTCGCCGACGAGGTCGGCCCGCGCCACCTCGACCAGCTGGCCACCGGGCAGCACGCCGAGGGCGGTCAGCAGCTGCCCGTACAGGCGGGCGACGGTGGTCTTGCCGGTGCCGGGCGGCCCGGAGAAGACCAGATGCCGCGAGATGGCCGGGGCCGGGAGGCCGGCGCTGATCCGGGTCCGGATGGTGGACAGCAGATCGATCATGTCGGACACCTCGCGCTTCACCCCGCCCAGACCGATCATGCCGTGCAGGCGCGCCAGCAGCTGATCGACCTCGGCCGTCCGCGCCTGGCCGGCCTGACCCGTGGTCGCGGCGCCGAGATCCTGCGGCTGCAGCCGGGCGAGCTCCACCCCGTCCGAGGAGGACGCCTCGGCCAGCCGATACGCCTGCCGCCCGATCATCTCCTCGAACACCTTGCGGGCCACCCGGGCGTTGCCGAAGGTCGCGTCCCTGGTCATCCCGTCGAACAGCCGGGCCAGGGCGAGCCGGGTGTCGTACTCCAGGGAGTAGTGGTGGGTGCTGCACAGCCGCTCCACAATGGTCACCAGCTCCTCGGTCGAGTAGCTCTCGAACTCCACCGTCTTGGAGAACCGGGACGACAGACCCGGGTTGGAGTCCAGGAACGCGCGCATCTGAGGCGAGTAGCCGGCCACGATCACCACGATCTCGTCGCGATGGTCCTCCATCAGCTTGACCAGCGTGTCGATCGCCTCCCGGCCGAAGTCGTGCCCGCTGCCACCGCCGTCCACCGGGGAAAGGGTGTACGCCTCGTCGAGGAAGAGCACGCCGCCCAGCGCCTCGGTGAACTTCTCGGTCGTCTTCATGGCCGTGCCGCCGATGTGCTCCGCGACCAGGTCGGCGCGAGCCACCTCGACCATCTGACCGGTGGTGAGCACGCCGAGCGCGGCGAGGATCTTCCCGTACAGGCGGGCCACCGTGGTCTTGCCGGTGCCCGGCGCCCCGGCAAAGACCATGTGCCGCGACATCGGCGGGGCCGGCAGACCGGCCGCCGCCCGGCGCTGACCGACCCGGTGCAGCCCGACCAGCGTCGCCACCTCGCGCTTGACTCCCGCGAGCCCGACCAGCCCGGTCAGCTCGCCCAGCAGCGCAGCGGCCCTGTCGGAGGGACCCTCGCCAGGACCCGCCGGATCAGTGGCCGGGAACGGAAGCGCCGGTTCATCGCGGACCCGAGCGCCGTCAGACGCCGGGACGGCCGGGCTCGGCAGGAAGCTCCGGCCGGCCCCGTCACCACCGTTGCCGACCATCGTCGTCGCGTCCACCTGGATCGGTTCGGCCGTCTCCCGGAGCAGACCCTCCCCCGCGTTCTCGATCAGTTCGCAGCCGTCCACCCGGCCGGACGAGCCGGCCGCGAACCACACCCCCGGTCCGCCGCTGCGATGCACCCGGGTGCGGAGCAGGGTCAGGTTCGCCTTGCGCCGCACCATGATCCCGGCACCGCGGGCAGCACCGACATCCGATCCGGTCACCGTCGCCGTACCGTCGATCTGCAGTCCGACTCCGCAGCCGTGCACCGTCGTCTGATCGGCGGTGAGCGTCGCCCCGGCCTCGACCAGGAAGCCGCCGGCCGCGCACCGGTCGATCCGGGTAGCCTGAATCACCGGCCGCGCACCGTCGAGCAGCCGCACCCCGTAGTCTGCGGCGTCCTCGATCACGCAGTCCTCGACCAGGGGCGCGGCCGAGCCGCCGACCACGATGCCGGCCGGCCCGCCGCGTACGGTCAGCCGGCGCGCCGTTCCCGTCGCCTCCTCCTGAAACATCAGAGCCTCACGCGGCCCGCCGGTGAACGTGCCGCCCTCGATCAGCGGCGCGGCCGATCCGGTGACCGCGACCGCGGCCGCTTCGGTGCCGGCGATGTCGCAGTCGGTGAACGTGCCGGTCGCCTGCTCCAGCACGATCAGACCGTGACCGGCGGCGTCGCGTACCCGGCAGCCACGCAGTGTCGGGGCGGCCGTCCCGGAGACGACCAAGGCGTGGCCGCCGACCGCCCGGACCTCGCAGTCCTCCAGCGCCGGCCGGCCACCGGTGATCACCACGGCGGCTCCGGGCAGGTGGTGCATCCGGCTGCGGATCACGCGGAGCGCGCTGTCCTCCTCGACCGCGACGGCGGGCCCGTCGGTCGCGGTGATCTCGCAGTCCTCCACGGTGCCCCGGCCGCCCCGGGTGGACAGGATCCCGGCGCTGCGGATGTCGGTGAACGTGCAGCCGCGCAGGACCGGGTCCGCGCCGCCGACGATCACCGCTCCCGCGCTGCCCGTGTCCCGGACGGTCGTGGCGCTGACCGTGCCGGCCCCGTTCCGCTCGAAGAGGAAGCCGGCGCCGGCCGGGTTGGCCACCTGGCAGTCGCGGATGTCGACCTGGCCGCCGGGCACGTGCACCGCGACCACGCCCCGCCCGGTGATCGCGCAACCGATCGCCCGCAGCATTCCCCGACCGACCTGGACCGCGGGCAGGTTGGGGGAACCACCACGCACGGTGAGCCCGCGGAGGGTCACGTCTCCCCCGCCGATGAAGACCGCCACCCCGTCGCCGCCGTCGATGGTCACCGTTCCCGGGCCGTCCTCGGCGACCAGCGTCACGTTCCCGGTGAGGCGCAGCTGCTCCCGGTACGTGCCCGGCTGGACCACGATCATGGCGGCGGGACCGGCCGCCGCCAGCGCCGCCGCGATGCTCGGCAGGCATCCGGGCTCGGTCTCGGAGACCGACAGCAGGTTGGTCACGCTCGTCCATCCTCATCAGCGATGACAGTGCCGGCGACCGCCGGCACGGGGAAAGGCAGGCCCGCGTCGTCCAGGCCGGGCGCGAACGACAACGGCGCCGGAGCACCGGCGGCCGGCGCTGCGGGCCGGTCGGCGGCGCGCAGTCGCTCGATGATCCGCTCGGCGTCCTCCTGGCCACCCCGGACGGAGGCGGCGAGGTCCCGCAGCAGCACCCGGGCCACCCGGTCGGCGGCGCCGTTCTCGACCGCGAGCACCTGGAAGCGGCTGCCCGGTGGGAAGATCGCGGAGGCTCGGGCGGCGGCGTCCAAGCCGTCCAGCCGGCGTGCGCTGACGGACCAGATGACGAACCGTGTCCCGGCGGGCGCGGTGCCCGCGCCCGCTGCCAGGCCGACGTCGAGGAAGGCCGGTTCGACGACCAGGTCACCCGGGCGGTACGCGCTGGCCGGCGTCGCGCCCAGCCCGTACTGGAAGACCGGCCCGAGCACCGACGGCAGCCGCCGCAACCCGTACGCGACGGATCGGGCGACCACCGTGAGCCGGTCCGCGTCGGCCTCCGGGCCCGCGCCACGCAGGAAGGCGTTCACGGGTTCGCGCTGGTCGTCGCAGTAGGCCCGGACGGCGACCAGCCCGGTCGTGAGCTCTCCCGCGGCTCCGGCCACCGCCCGCAGGCCGGGCGACTGGGCCAGGGTGCGCACCACCACCCGGGCGTGCGCGTCGTACCGGCTGCCGAGCGCCTGTCGCAGCGCCGCCCGGTCCGCCATGGTCAGGTCCCGGCCGTCGTCGGCGAGGCGGCGTGGCGCCGGGCGGGCCGGGGAGTCCTGCAAGTGATCCGCCGGGGGCGGCTCGGCTCCCCCGGCCGGGTCGGCGGCGGCTGTGGCCGGTGCCGGCATGGCGGCGTCGGGCGGGGGCGGACCCGCCGTGGGAACGGCGCCCTCGGTGGCCTGGCCCTCCTCCTGCGGGACGGCGGGGGGCGCCGCGTCGGCCGGTGACGGCACGGCGGGAAGTAGCAGGCTCGTCCAGCGTGCGGGCGAGAGCAGTGCCGCGATCTCCGGCCCCAGCAGTTCGGCGATCGCTGGTCCCACCGAGCCGGCGACCTCCGGTCCCAACGCGCCGCCGCCGGGTGAGGATGGCGACGGCGCCGCGGGGACGGCGGTGTCGGTCCGCGCCGGGCCGGAGGAGCGCGGACGGGCCCGTGGCGCCGGAAGGGGCGGGAGCACGGGCCCGGCGTTCTGCCCACGCCGTTGCCCGCCCGTTCGCCGCCCGCTCCAGCGCAGGAACGTGCCGGACGACCGCAGCAGCCCGGTGGCGGTACGCGTGACCGGCCCGTCGGGGGCGTAGACCGGGGTGGCGATCGCCTCCGCGAGACCGGCGAACAGCAGATCCGCGGCGGGCCCGCGGACCGGCACACCGGAGGGCACGAGCACCAGTGGGCGGGTGTCCCCCGCCCGGCACGCGGCGAGCAGGGTGGCCAGCGCGCGCGGCGTCACCGGCCGGCCGGCAACCCGGAACCCGGTGACACTCGTGGCGATCTCCACCAGGAATCCGGCCAGGACACAACCGCCGCCCAGCCCCGGCTCGTCCACGAACGACCAGCCCGCAACGGTTCGCCGCCCCGGCGTCGTGGCGAGCGCGCCTGCGGCTACGTCCGGCGTCGCGGGCCGGTCACGGGCCCACGGGCGTGGCGGGTGCCAGGTCTGGCCCGGGCGCCGCACCGGCAGATCGGCGAAGCCTCCGTTGGTGCGCAGCACGGCACGCCCCCCGGCCGTCACGACCGCGGGCATCGCCACAGTCGGCACCGGCGACGGCGACGGCGGCGGCGGCGGCGGCGGCGGCGGCGAAGGGGGCGAGGGCGAGGGCGGTGGCAGTGGCGACGACGGCCATGGCGGCTCGGCACGGACCGTGCCGTCCGGGTGGGACACCACCCACGGCGCCGGATCGAGCACGTCGCCCGCCGGCACCGCGAAGGCCGACCGCGGGACGGCGACCTCCTGACCGATCCACTCGGCCACGATGCCCGCCTCCGCGGGCGGATCGACCGAGGTGGCGTACCCGCCCAGCGGCACCAGCCGAATCCCCGCCGCCGCACCGCCCAGGTGTTCGGTCAGCGCCTCCAGCAGCACCTCGAACAGCTCCGGCCGAGCCGTCACCGACGGCGCGCACAGCACCGCCCGCCTCCCGGCCTCGGCCGGCAGGCCACCCGCCACCCGATGAAGCGGCAGGACCGCGTCCGCCTCGGTCCGCAGGACCAGCGTCGCCCCCGCGAACTCCGCGACGACGGGCGCGACCGGCCGGACGCCGCCACCGGGCGATCCTCCGGCTGCCATGGCGGTCACTGACGTTCGTGCCTCGCGTGCAAAGTTCCTCAGCCCTTCATCGTTCCGGTGTGCCAGATCCCACGCCCGCCGTTCGAGATGCTCACGTTGCCGTCGGCCTGCAGCACCAGGATGGCGCCGTCGTTACCCGGGGTGCCGGAGGTCCAGACCGTCGCGTTGGACGCGGTGTAGAGCACCAGGTTGCCGTCGGCCTGGAAGACCAGATGGTGTCCGCCCTTGCCCTTCGTGCCGGTCTGCCAGACCGCCTTACCCCGGTCGTAGAGGATCACGTTGCCCTCGTTGGCCAACACCAGCGTGAGCCGGTCGGTGGCCCAGGACTGTCCGAGCCGCAGGGTCGACGTGGCGTTGACGACCCGGGTCTGCCAATTCCGCTTCGGCGGCGAGGTGCTGGGCCGGGCCCTCGGTGACCGGGAGGGGGATGCCCCGGACCCCGGCTTGCCTGCGCCCGGGACGTCGCCTCCCGCGGCCGGACCGGGCTTGCCCGGCGTCACGCCGGCCCGCGGCGTGCCGGGGCGCGCGGGTACGGCCGGCCCGCCCAGCTTCGGGTCCCGCTGGTAGTGATCGGCGTACGCCGCGGTCAGGTCGACGAAGCGCCGGACGTCGGCGTCGTCCGGCAGCCCACCGGCCCGCCGGACCGCGTCCGGCCCGACCCGGAACGCGGCCAGCGCCAGCCGGTACCGGTCCTTGCCCAGGCCGTCCACCCCGTCGAGGAGGGCGCACATGGTCCGGCCGAGCGCCGGGATCGCCGCGCTCGGGTCCCACGGCGTGGCGCCGGCTACCGACGGCGCGTACCGAGTCCAGATCTGCGGGCTGAACTGGGCGATGCCCTGCGCCGAACGCGCCCCGAACAGGTTCGGGTTGAAGGCGGAGGCGGCCATCAGTTGCGCGGCGACCCGGGCCGGGGTGAGCCCCGGGCAGGACCGGCCGGCCGCGAGCACCGCGGCGAGGTAGCTGTCCGGCACCGGCTTCGGCGGCGTCCCCGGGCTCGGCACCACGCCGATCGGCCCGGTCGGTGCGGCCGGCTTCGCACCGGCGCCGGACAGCCGGGCGTACCAGGTGGCGAAGCCGGAGACCCGCTCGACGAACCCGGCGGCGGGTCCCGGAATCCCCTTGGCGGCACGCACCGCCTCGACCCCGGAGTGGTGGGCGGCGACCGCGAGCCGCCAGAGATCGCCGCCGATCCCGGCCTGCCGCACCTGACCGACCAGGTCGCAGGTGAGCCGGGCGAGCGCGGCGATGTTCGCGGCCGGATCGGTGCGCGCCGACGTCGTCCGGGGCTTCCACTGCTCCCATGCCGCGTCGGTGAGCCCGGAGATGCCGCTGCCGCCGTTGGCCGACGTCGCATTCGCGTCGAATCCGGAGGCGGCCATGAGCTGCGCGGCGAGCCGGGCCGGGCTCAGCACCGGGCAGGCGTGAGCTGCCGCCGCGATCGCCTCGACCTGCCCGGCCGGCACCGGGCGACCCGCGAGCCCGGTCTCCTGCGCCGAGGCGGTCCCGAAACCGGCGCCCGCCACGATACCGGCCCCTGCGAGAGCCACGACCAGAATTCCGACGGCGAGCCGGCGCCGCACCGGATCCAGCCGGTCCCAGACTCGACGCGCCCTGCCGGGCGATGTGACAGCCACAGTTCGATCTCCCTCAGCCGGCCGTTACCGGTGCGTACAAAATGGACAGAGCTCGGTGCAGCACCACGGCGTCGACCTGCGGCGGCTGATGGTCAGCGGCCCGGATCGCGGCCAGCAGGCCGGGATCGGGGGCCAGCCCGTGCACGTCCAGGTAGTACCCGACGGCCTCGGTCCAGATCCACCGGCCGTCAGTGAAGAACCCGGCGGGCACCACGTCACCGGCGGCCGGATTCACCACGTCCGGGCTCCGGGCCGCCGTGATCAGCAGCGGCGTGCTGCCGCTCAGATAGCTCAGCACCCGGTCGCGCTCCGCACCCTCAAGCAGCGGATGGTCCGGGGCGAAAAGTGGCCCGCTCTCCGGGTAGACCGTGTCGTACACCCGCGCGACGGTCAGCGGGGCCGGCGGCGCGGCCGTCCAGAGCAGAGTGGAGAACCCGAGCGCGGTGCGCTGGAAGGCCGGCAGTTCCTCCGGGTCGAGGAAGGCCTCGACCTGCGGGTCCGTCTCTCCCACGGCCTCTAGGGCAGCCTGCGTGCGGGCGGCGAGCTGCGCCTCCTCGGCGCCCTGCACCAGGTACATCCGGCGCGGCGGCGGCCACGACGCGGCGGCCGACGGGAAGCGCCACGCCCGCCACAGAGCGGCCACCGCCACGCCGTTATCGTGCTGTGCGGCCATCACGGCGATCGCGGCCCGGTCGAACTCGTCCGCGGCTCCGGGCCCGTCGTATGGCGCGGTCAGGTCGATGCAGTACGGCACTGCGTCACCGTGCTCCGCAAGGTCGGCGGGGCTGACCGGGGCCAGCCCGTACGGCGGTGGCGGATCGGTGTCCGTACGCTCGATGTCGTCGAGCCCCGCGGTGTCCTCCCCCGCCTCGACCAGCGTGGCGGTCAGCAACGCGACGTCGTCGTCCGTCATCTCCACCCGGCTGACGAGGGCGGCGAAGACGACCGCCTGGGCGATCTCCAGGTCCTCGCCCTCGGCGAGCCAGCGCCGGCAGGTGGTGATCAGCTCGTCAGGCGTCCGGCCCGCGAGCCGCAGCAGCAACCGGTGGAAGGCGCCGAGCCGATCGCTCGACGCCGTTACCGCCTGGGTCATGGCCGCGGCCTTCCTGTGTTCGAGGGGCGGGGTCCGGTCCGCCGGCCTACCGGCCAGCCGTATGGACCCGACACCTTGATGACGGATGCGACGGCGGGCTCTTCAACGGCACGCGCGTAGACCTTGAACGAAGAGTTCACCGGCCGACAAACGGTGCTACGGCCGCCGGTACCAGTCCGGGTACTGCACCTGTGCGGATGACGGACCCGCGCCGGAGGACGGCCCCGGCTGATCGGGCGGGGCGTACGGGATGAACCCCGCCTGCGGGACATGGGGCGGAAAAGACCCGGCCGACGGGACTGGCACCGGCAGCTGAAAGCCCGCCGAAGGAGCCGGGAGCATCCCCCGGCCACGCCCTCCGCCTGCCGCTGGATGCTGCCCTCGTCCCCGCCACGATCCCTGTGGCCGGCTCTGCCACCGACCGTGCTGCTGGCCCCGCCTCGGCCGATCGGACTGCCACGCGGGCGCAGGGCGGACGGCGCCGGCCGTCCAGCGCTCGATCGGTCCTCAGGCGACTCCGTCCGCCGCGACGACGCGGGACTCGTCAGCTCACGGATCGTCGCATCACGGCCCGAGACGTCCCGAGCCGGATCTCTTCGTCGTGCGCCGCCCGGTCTCGAGCCGGACGGTACCGGTGGTAGCGGACGGACTCGGTCCCGTTCTGCACCGTCGAGGGCTGTGGGACGGGGCGCCACCGGATGGGGATCGGGGCTTCTGTCGAAAGACGTCGGCAGCGTGTAGTGAGCTGATCTCAGCAAGATCCGGTTAGGTATTTGTATTCGAAATGGGTGAGGTGCAGCGCGGCGGTGACGATGT